>NZ_KV808465.1:5877-82025 GCF_001812305.1 Staphylococcus sp. HMSC056G08 | reverse complement strand
CATATTGTCATTCAGTTTTCAATGTTCATTTTTTTCGCGTTACAATAATCAATTATACCGCTTTTAAATTTTGAAGTCAAGCACTTTTTAAAATTTATTTTTTCGAAGTAACTTGTTTCGTTTTTTTCAACAATAACTATTCTATAATGTTTCTTGTTGATAATCAATAGTAAAATTTACACTTTGTTAAAGTTTTTAATTCAAACTTTTAATTCTCAATGTTTAATTTACTGCGCCGTTTCAACGACCTATTCATCATATCAAGCCTTTAGTTAAGAGTCAATAATTTTCTATAATAAAAAATGTATAAAATTACTAATAGTACGCACGATTTCATTCATATGAGATTTTTGATGTATATGGTGTAATTAAACGTCCAATCATCTTACTCTTTGAGTGTATTAATACTTTGTCCCCCACTTCAAATCAGCTTTCTTATTGTAAGGAACGTTGTTAAATACTTTACATAGGATTAAAACTCACATGATCCGAAACCAAATATAAAAAGCTGAATGCCATATGACATTCAGCTTTCCTATTAATGGTAATAATGTTTTATTGTTCTTTACTTTGGCATTCTGGACATAATCCATAAATTTCCATTCTGTGATGTGACACTTTAAAACCTGTCACATGTTGAGCTAATTGTTCAACTTCATGTAATTGCGGATAATGAAAATCTACTATCTTACCGCAATTCTCACAAATGACGTGATAGTGATTATGTGTATTAAAATCAAAGCGACTAGATGCATCTCCATAAGTCAATTCATTCACAATTCCTGTTTTCTTAAACACACGTAAGTTATTGTATATCGTCGCAACACTTATGTTTGGAAAATCTGGTGACAGTGCCTGATAAATTTCATCTGCTGTTGGATGAGTTTCACTTGAAATCAAAAATCTAAGAATGGCTTGTCTTTGCGGTGTAATTCTGATTCCGGCATTTCTTAAAGATGCAATAGAGTCCTCTAATTGATGCTCAATAGATTCCATTTCTGCACTCATCTAATCCACCGTCTTTCTACTTAATAATTATTATTACTTAATATTAATATAACGGTAGAACCATTGAAATGTCAATATTGGCACATTATTTTATCAATAACCTTTTGATAAATCTACTTTTTTCTCAATGACATCTCCATTACTTAGAAAATGTTTGAAGTTTCTAATAAAAATTTGAGATGCCTCTTTAAAGTTTTCTTTACCATTTCCTGTGATATGCGCAGTAATACTTACATTATCTAATTGATATAACGGATTATCCTCTGATAAAGGTTCCTTTTCGAAAACATCTAAATAAGCATGACGAATTTTGCCCTCATTAAGCGCTTTAACAATTGTTTCTTCTGAAGCAATTGTACCTCTGCCGATATTAATAAATAATGCAGTCTCTTTCATTGCGTCAAATTGCTTATCTTCTAATAAATGGTACGTCTCTTCAGTTTCGGGCAGCACATTAACTACAACGTCTGCTTTAGGCAAAACTTGATCAAGTTCCTTTAAAGGATATGTTTCATCAAATCCATCAACTTCATGTCCAGTTGTATTAATACCAATAATTTTCATTTCAAATGCACGTGCAAGTTTGGAAATTTGTTTAGGAATATTACCTGTCCCCAAAATTAGTAACGTATCTCCATCTACACGTCTGCCTGTAATTGTAGAATCATAAACTTTATTATCTTGATTTTGTCTAGAAACTCTCATTTGTTTATAATCATCTAAAATATAGGCAAATACAAATTGACTCATTTGTTTTGCGTGAATACCTGATACATTCGTTAATACAATATTACGTTCAGCAAAATATTGTAATGGTAGTGAATTAACACCAGCCGCATACCAAGCTACAAACTTTAAATTAGGCATACTCTCAAAAAAAGCTTGATCAGCTTTGCCACTATAACCAATTACAACATCTGCATCTCGTTTATCTTGCTCATTTATTTCATCTACATTTTTTCGAAATACAAATTCTACTTCTGGAAAAGTTTCTTCCAATAACTGCTCTGAGTCTTTTAATCTATTTAATGAAAGAACCTTCACACACTTCACCCCAACATTTCTTTTAATTGATTCATTTGTTCTTTTACTTTAACTTTTTCGATTACATGTTCTACGACACCATTTTCATCTACAACGAAAGTAGTTCTGACAATTCCCATAGATTCTTTGCCAAAACTTTTCTTCAATTGATACACGCCAGTTGCTTCAGATAATTTATAATCCTCATCTACTAGCAAATCAAAATTCAAATCATGTTTAGCAATAAAGTTTTGATGTTTCTTTTTAGAATCTCCGCTGATTCCGTATACTGCAATATCTAAATCATTAAACATAGCCATGTTATCACGGAAATCGCAAGCCTCTGTTGTGCATCCAGGTGTATTATCTCTAGGATAGAAATAAAGAATTGCCTTTCTGCCTTTGATTGTGTCGTTAGTAATGACTTCTCCATCTTGATTTTCTAATGCAAATTCAGGGAATTTGTCTCCTTTTTTCAACATATGCTCACCTTTTTCTTCTTATAGTTAATTATATGATACGATAGTAAACGGAAATATTAAATTAAAAGAGGTTGATAAAAAATGAAATTCACTGAAAGCGAACGACTTCAAAGTTTGTCAGACGAATACATCCTTGGCGGTGTCAACTCCCCTTCTCGCTCATATAAAGCAGTTGGCGGCGGTGCACCGGTAGTAATGAAAGAAGGTAAAGGTCAATATTTATATGATGTAGACGGCAATCGTTATATTGATTATCTTCAAGCATATGGTCCAATTATTACTGGACATGCACATCCACATATTACTAAGGCTATTCAAGAACAAGCAGCTAAAGGTGTGCTTTATGGTACACCAACTGAGCTAGAAATCGAATTTGCTAAAAAATTGCGTGAAGCAATTCCATCTTTAGAAAAAATGCGTTTTGTCAACTCTGGTACTGAAGCTGTCATGACAACAATTCGTGTCGCACGTGCATATACAAATCGCGATAAAATTATTAAATTCGCTGGATCTTACCACGGACACTCAGATTTAGTACTTGTTGCTGCAGGTAGCGGCCCTTCTCAATTAGGTTCTCCTGATTCAGCCGGCGTACCTAAGAGCGTGGCTCAAGAAGTAATTACAGTACCTTTTAATGATATCGAGTCTTACAAAGAAGCAATGAAACATTGGGGCGATCAAATCGCAGCAGTATTAGTTGAACCTATTATCGGTAACTTCGGTATGGTTGAACCGCTTCCTGGCTTCCTTGAAGAAGTAAATGAAATCACCCATCAATATGGCGGTCTTGTAATTTATGATGAAGTTATCACAGCATTCCGCTTCCACTACGGTGCTGCTCAAGACTTGTTGAACGTATACCCTGACTTAACAGCATTCGGTAAAATCGTCGGTGGCGGTTTACCAATCGGCGGTTACGGTGGACGTCAAGACATTATGGAACAAGTTGCACCTTTAGGCCCTGCATATCAAGCAGGAACAATGGCTGGTAATCCACTTTCAATGAAAGCAGGCATCGCTTTATTAGAAGTTTTAGAACAAGAAGGTGTTTACGAAGAATTAGATCGTCTTGGTAAAAAATTAGAAGATGGTTTAAATGAATTAATTGAAAAACATGGTATTACAGCTACAGTAAACCGTGTTTATGGTTCATTAACACTTTACTTTACTGACGAAAAAGTAACACATTATGAGCAAGCAGAAAATTCTGATGGCGATGCATTTGCGAAATTCTTCAAATTAATGTTGCATCAAGGCATCAACTTAGCACCTTCTAAATTTGAAGCTTGGTTCTTAACAACAGAACACACAGATGAAGATATTGAAGAAACATTACGTGCTGCAGACTATGCATTCTCTCAAATGAAATAAACTTGAAAAACACATTGATTCAGTGTATAAACTTTAATATACGTTTTTGTTTTTGGAAACCACTTCCAAGCAAATGTGCATAAATAGGAATAAAGGAGCACACTCATTTGAAACTAGGTGCAAGAATATTTAAAACAGGTATTGCGATTGTCCTAGCGATGTTAATTGCATCACTGCTGCCAAAGAGTGCAGGCATTCCTACCGTAGCAGGTATCGGTGCAATTGTAGCAATGCAGCCAAGTGTATATCGTTCTTATAAAACTATAAAAGAACAGTTTCAAGGTAACTTAATCGGTGCAATTTTATCTGTATCGATGGTCAGTTTATTTGGCGATAGTATTATTATCATGGGCGCAACAGTTATAGTCTTAATTGCTTTATTATTCCAATTAAAACTTCAACATGTTGCAACCTTAGCCACAGTTACTGCCCTTATCATCATGGGTCAAGGTGGAGAAACAGGTAACTTCTATGCATCAGCGTTTTATCGTTTCGTGTTAGTGATGATTGGTGTTTTCAGTGCTTTCACTGTCAATGTCGCCTTCTTTCCACCTAAATACGAAACAAAGCTTTATTATAATTCAATGAATATCGCTTCTGATATTTTCATTTGGATTAAATTGGTTATTAACGATACAACAGAGTTTTACCATGTTAAAGAAGATACAAAGAGTATTAAAGAACGTTTGAAAAATCTGGAACAATTATTCAATTATTATAAAGAAGAACGTCCTTTCTTTAGAAAAAATTGGCCAGAATTAAATCGTAAGAAGATAATTTTCAAACAAGTTGTGACAACTACAAAAAGTGCCTATGATGTTTTGAGACGTATGCATCGTTACCAACATGATTTGCATAATATGAGTACTGATCTTCGTTTGCAAATCAAATTTGAACTAGATGATTTAATGACTTCATATGACCAAATTATGTTAAGCATCGCTCAAAAAGCAAGACACGATTTCGAGAATTTCCAAGCTCCTGTGGACATTCCGCAAAAAATTGAGTTAATGGAAGCATTTAAAAATGAAATGGTCCTGAACACTGAAACCTCTGAGTATTCAATTTCTAATGTCATGCAGATTATCTCAGCAATCGAGGAATTCAGTTATGATTTAGCACACTTAGACCGTTTGGTCATGAGTTATTTCCAATTCCATACAGATGACTCTAACATTGAAATTGAAGAAGAAGACTTAGACTTATAAAAAGAGAGCAGAAACTGTCCTCCGCTGAGGGACGTTTCTGCTCTTTCTTTATTATAAGTCTTGAATTGTATAAAGATGATGGTATGCACCTTGTTTAGCTAATAACTCTTGATGCGTACCGACTTCAATAATTTGTCCGTTTTCAACTACTACAATTTTATCTGCATGAGTGATTGTAGATAAGCGATGGGCAACGATTAATGTTGTTCTATTTTCACTTAAATGTGCTAAAGCTTCTTGAATGATTGCTTCACTTTCTAGGTCTAACGCACTTGTTGCCTCGTCTAAAATAATAATCGGCGGATTATTTAAGAATATACGTGCAAGTGAAATACGTTGTTTTTGACCACCTGATAATTTCACACCACGTTCCCCTACTTCAGTTTCATAACCTTCAGGCAGACTCATAATGAAATCGTGTGCGTTTGCGAGTTTAGCCGCTTCTATCACATCTTCATCACTCGCACCTGGTTTACCTAGTAAGATATTTTCTCTGATTGTGTCTGAGAATAAGATATTATCTTGTTGAACTAAACCGATTTGTTCACGCAAGCTAGATAATAAGAAGTCTTTTACATTATAGCCATCTATAGTAATCGTTCCATCGGTAGAATCATAAAATCGAGGAATCAAGTTGATTAATGTCGATTTACCTCCACCAGACATTCCTACAAAGGCGACGGTTTCGCCATGATTCACATTTAACGAAATATCATCTAACACTTTAGGTGCATGTGGATTGTATCGGAAAGATACATGATCTAAAGAGATGTTACCTTCTGTGATTTTGAGCGGTTTCGCATAAGGTTCATCTTTTACATCATAGTCTTCATCTAATAAATGGAAAACACGATCCATAGAAGCAAAACTTTGTGTCAATGTTGTAAATGAAGAAACAAGACGACGTAGAGGTCCGAAAAGTTGTTCTAAATAGCTGACGAACGCAGCTAACGTACCAACTGTAATGGAACCTGTTACTGCTAAATAACCACCGACGCCAATTACAATAATCGGTCCGATATCAGTTACCGTATTGATTGCTGCGAAAGAATAAGCATTCCAACGTGTGTGTTTAAAAGCACGATGTAAGAATTTACTGTTTTTCTTATCAAAGTTTTGCGCTTCATTTTGTTCAATTGCGAAACTTTTAATCACCGAAATACCTTGTACACGTTCGTGTAAGAACCCTTGTACTTCTGCTAAAGCTTGAGATCTTTCACGTGTTAGACTACGTAATCTTCCGAAGAAGTAATAAACCGTTAAAATGTAGAACGGGAATATAATCATAGCGGCTAATGTCAATTTAACATCAAGTACAAACATGATTGATAATGCGATAATAATTGTCACACAGTCTAACCAGATGTTCATTAGTCCTGTTAAAATAAAGTCTTTAGTCTGCTCAACGTCATTGATAACACGTGAAATCACTTCACCTGCTTTGTTGTTGGCATAGAAGCGTGCACTTAGTGCTTGCAAGTGATCATATAAACGTCTACGAATATCATAAAGTATTTTGTTGCTAGTCCACTGCGCTAAATACTGACGCATATATTCTATCGGTGGACGTACGACTGCAAATATAAAAAAGGCAATCCCGATTGCGATACCCAAGTGGCTTAATTTGTCTTGCGTGCCCATGCTCGGATTGTTGATGACATCATCAATTACATATTTGATTAATAATGGAATCAACATCGGAATGCCGAATTTAATGATACCGATAATAATGGTAGCTGCTATCCGCCATTTATACGGCTTAACAAACTTTAAATACCTGCGTATCATTGAGGCAATCCTCCCTTTCTATCCTTTTCTAATGCGAAATAAATCAACGAGGCGAGACATTTTATTGCGATGTCCCAACCTCGTATTACGATTATTATTCATACCAAAGTTATTATAATTAAAAACACAAGACGTAATAAAGCAATCTGCTTGATATGCTAACCTTGTCTCAGCTTTTTAAAGCGTTCTCTCCAAACTTTAATAAAGTCTGGCGCAAACGGACCTTTCTTTTGTTCAATCCATTGTTGTAAGATATCAACATTCCTGCGTAAAATCGCATCTATATCTTTAGGGTAATTCATTTGCTGCATATGTTGTTGGTACTCGTCTTCATCCAACAAATGATATTTACCATTCGGATAAACTTTGATATCTAAATCATAATCAATATATTTCAATGCTTCTTCATCACACACAAATGGTGACGATAAGTTGCAATAATAATATACACCGTCTTCTCTGAACATACAGATGACATTAAACCAATATTCCGAGTGGAAATAGACGATTGCTGGTTCTCTGGTAATCCATGTACGTCCATCGCTTTCGGTTACAAGCGTGTGGTCATTGCCCCCAATCACAACATGGTCTGTCCCTTTTAAAATCGTAGTTTCTGACCAAACTCTATGAATGTTGCCATCGTGCTTGTAACTTTGTATTTTAATACGTTCTCCTTCTTTCGGTATGGACTCTTTTACCATGTTCCACACCTCCTCCTGGCTATTTTTCACAATCACAATTATAACATAATGCTTTTTTAAACTCAGACTTAACTACTTCGTTGTTAAATAGTTTAATACTTTATGCATCGATGCTGGAAAGTTGTATTGATCTCTATCCTCTAAACGCATCCATACAAAGCAATCACTTAATTGTGTTTGTGACTCATCTATAACATCGTCAACTTGATAGACTTGAATGTCCCAAGTTAAATGTGTGAATTGATGTTTTAACTTAAATATCGGTGTCTCACTAATAGATATATCTTGTTGTAATAAATCATGAAGCTGTTCTTCACTATAAGTTGCTTCATACATCGGGAACTCCCACATTCCATGTAATAGCTTTTCTGTACGTTGTTCAATTAACACTTCATCATTTTGATTATAAATGACATAACAATTTTGTTTAATTGTCTTCTTTTTAATCTTTTTAGGTTTGACGGGTAGTTGATCAACCGTCCCCTCTTCTAATGCTTCGCAGTGTGATTGAACCGGACATAATAAACAAAGCGGTGATTTCGGTGTACAAATTAATGCGCCAAGCTCCATCATAGCTTGGTTAAATTGGCCTGCATGTGTTGTGACATAAGGACGCAATTCACTTTCGAATTTTTTGCGGACAGATTGTTTTGTAGTATCACTGAAATCATTATTTAAGCGAGACCACACACGAAAGACATTACCATCAACGGTTGGCAATGGTAAATCAAACGCAATACTCATCACCGCTGCTTGCGTATAAGGTCCCACACCTTTTAATCGTCCGAACAAATCCGGATTGCTTGGGACATTACCGTTATATTGCGTCGCAACTTCTTGCACTGCATGGTGAAAATTGCGCGCACGACTATAATAGCCTAATCCTTCCCAATATTTTAAAACTTCATCTTGTGATGCTTGACTTAAATCTTCAACTGTCGGAAAACGTTCTGTGAAACGATGATAATAATCTATCACTGTTTTAACTTGTGTCTGTTGAAGCATAACTTCACTAATCCAGATATAATAAGGATTAGTCGTTTCTCGCCAAGGCATTTCACGTTGATTGGTTTCAAACCAATCTAATAAATCTCTTTTGAAACTATTTTGCTGTTTCATTCTTCAATAGTTCTCCTTCTCTCTTGTCAACACACCCTTTAATTAAGGGTGAATTGATTTAGTTATTTGTCATTATGTTTTATACTATATGTAAGATTAATTGAAATGAGTGAACAATTATGGATACAGGCACACATATCGTCATGGGCATTGGGCTTACTGCGCTAGCCATGCATGACCCGACCCTGTCAGATCATTTTGGTGCTGCGGCTACAACTTTAATCGCAGGTTCTTTAATTCCTGACAGCGACACTGTATTAAAACTAAAAAATAATGCTGTTTATATATCTAATCATAGAGGTATCACACATTCAATACCTTTCACTATATTATGGCCGATACTTATAACCTTACTCGTTTTTACCTTTTTCAGCCATATTAATCCATTGCATATTTGGTTATGGGCACAACTTGCAGTCTTTTTACACGTCTTTGTAGATATATTCAATTCCTACGGTACGCAAGCGTTGCGGCCTTTCTCAAATAAATGGATACAATTGAGTGTCATTAATACCTTTGATCCTTACATCTTTATTTTATGGTGTTTAGGCATTGTGCTATGGGCTTTTGGCTTAAATGCTTTTGCGGTGTATATTCCAATTTTCATCGTATTAGTAATTTATTATATTGTACGTTTTATCTTCCAAGCCACGATTCGAAAACGTGTTTTACGTATGGTCAGCAGTCAAGATAATGCACACTTAGTTAAAGTATTTGTGGCACCTACTATGAAATTTATGGAATGGCGTGTCGCAGTTCAAACACAAACTCACGACTATGTCGGACGCAGTTATGGGACAAACGTCGTTTTCGCTGATAAAGTGAAACGTCAACCATTCCCTGATGAAGAATTAATGCAGGTATTACGTAACGACCCTAATATCAAAGCGTTTTTAAACTTCTCTTCTATATACAGATGGGATACTCGTCGTTTAAGCGATAATATTCTTGAAGTCCGCTTCATCGACTTACGTTATTTAAACAAAGATCACTATTCTTTCGTAGCGATTGTACATTTGGACCAAGACTTAAATATCACCCATTCATACACAGGTTGGGTCTTTAGTGAACAGAAATTGATGAAAAAACTTTATACACATTAATAAAAGAACGAGAACAAAATGTATCAACTACACTTTGTTCTCGTTTTATTTTTTCTATGATTATTTTAATATACCTAAACTCATTTGATTAATGATCAAAATTGGAGTTTTTCACCTTTTCAGGTTCAGCCGTATTTTTTAAATGAATAGAACGATTAGTTGTCATTCTAAACTTCTCATATGCGATATGTGGTCTTAGAATATATAATAATAGACTTGCGATCCCTAACCATACAATAAAGAAGAAATGATAAGGTATATTGCCCAAACTATTAACACCGATAATCACAGCTTCTTCAATACCAGAAACTAAATAAAATAATGGATTCAACATTAAAATATGCATCCAAATTGATTTATGTGGACCTGGAATGAAAAAGATCGGTACGATAATAAACATAACCGCAAATACGATATAGAGTGTCATATCAAAAATATTGTAACGGCTGATCATTCTTACTAAACCTAATACTTGCGAAACAATCATCACAAATAAATTCCACATGACCCAGTAAAAGCCAATAGCCCAAAATGAACTATCTAAGTTGACGGGTTTGACCAGGACAACTAATGCGATAGAAAGTAATAATCCTACTGAAAAAATCAGTGTATAGATAATACTTTTAAAAGCGGTTGGATAGTCATAGTTCTTATATTCATAATAATCTCTGCGATAACGCATTGTGTTGAAATATAAAGTAACAAGTGTCCAAGATAATGTGATGAAACCGATGAAGCGGTAATACCACACAGCTTGTGTTTCTTCTGTCGCGTTAATAATTTTTAAAAACAGCAACATTACGAGTAATAACAACACTGAAGCTACAAGCGGAATCGCGAACCATCTCCAATTCCGCTTCAAACTCCCCATTAAATGTTTCATCATTTGCGGCAAGCTATAATAAAAATTTATCAATTTATCTATCAAACGGTCTCACCTACAATTCTATATAAATCCATTTATTATCTTTCAAATCAGCAATAAAGTAACCATTGCCTGATTTTGTGACCCAGTAATCCCCTTGAATATCAAACTTATCTTTTAATTTGTCTTTATCAACAATCGGGAATACAAATCCTGTTAAATGATCATTATCATTGAACAATAAATCTACAGGCTGTTGTGTGACTGGCGCAACAAAACGTTGATCTTTCTCAGGAACTAAACTTTTAACTGCTTTCTTATGAGATTGACCTAAGTGACTATTATAGAAATCTATATAATTAATATAATTAGACTTCATGTAATCTTCGAGTGTATCTTTACTATGTCTTTCATAAAGACCTGCTGGATTGAAATGATATAATTTATTTTTACCAATTACATAAGATTTATCATCGATAACCAGTCGATATTTATTATCATTTTCTCCAGTAATCGTCACAAATGTATATTTCGGCAGCTTCACTTTTTGTTTATGGTCAATCCCTTTAACTTCAATATTGTTATTCATCACAATACCGTAGGTCAAAGTCTCATCAAATACACCTTTTTTCTGAGCTTGTAATTTACTTTGTTCAGTGTTTTGCGCAAAATGCACAATCCCTAAATTGTTAAACAACAATACCGCTGTAAAAATAAAGCCGATCAGTAACAAAACACTCCAACCGATAACACGTGCCAAGAAAGGTGTCGGTTTTGCGTGTTTATAACGTTCAATTCGTTTGAAGTTATAAGACATTTCAGGAATACGCGTACGTTTTTCTTTCCAGTCTACATCAAACTGCGCTTTTTCATCTTCAGTTTTTAATGATTGACGGTCTCGTTCATGTTCTTTAAATGCAGGTAACACACGACTCAATGGACCTTCCATACGTAATTGACCATGTGAAATCCATACGGCATAGTTACATACTGCCTGGATAACCTTTAAATTATCATCGATTGTAATCATTGTAAGTTCATCATCTATGTAATCTTGCGAAAGTGTTATGGCTTTCTCCATAAATGCATCATCCAATTCACTTAATACATGATTAAAGATAATGATATCTGCTTTAGACGTACGTGCTAAACTTACAATTAATTGTGCATACTCACGATCAGTTAACTGGTAAACTAGCTTATCTTTCTGCTCATATAAATCAGCATAGCGCAAAATTTGTTCGACTTTATGTCCAGAAACCGTATATGTAAATAATTCCACTGCATTTTGAACAAGTGCAGTCACCGTTTCTTCGTGTAAATGTTTATCTTCGATATCTCCGAAATATAAACTGCCGTTACGTCGGATACGCCCTTTATCAGGTTTAACTTCACCGGCTAAGATTCTGCCGATTAACGTTTTCGACGCACCAGGCTCCCCTATAATACCTAATGATTCTCCTTGATATAAGTGAAGTGACACATTATTCAATTCGATATCTTCAGCATCATAACCATACGGCAGATACCATTTTTTTCTATTCTTTTTACGATAATAATGTGTAATATTCAGTAATTTTAATACAATCGAACTCGCCATAATTTCTACATCCTTCTAAAGTTTTAATAATGCGACTGGGATGCCTTCTTCACTTAGTCCGCTATGCAGGATTTTGCCCCATGCAAAGACACCTTTCAAACGATCTACACGCATATAACGTTTCGTACCATCATTTAATTCATAAAGTTTACCGAATTCAATTTTATCTGTATCTACTAAGTAACTTTCCGCAATGATGACTTTTGTACGGTAGACATCATATTCATTTAAAATGCCGTTCATTTCTGCTTTACGCATTTTTTCTTTATATTTTTGTATTTCATTTAAAATTTCACTCTTAGTCATTTCGCTTAAACTTTTCTCAGTCATCGCTAATCCCGCTTTCTCTTAATTTATCTTTAATTGTATCATACTCATAGCCTTTTCTGAGAAGTGCTTCTATTGTTTTCATCACAAGTTGTTGCCCGCTATATTTGCGTTCATTTTTACGATACACTTTTTCTAATTCCTTTTGCAATAAAGCATCAATTTCATCTGTATCTGGTTCAAAATCTAAGGCTTGCATCGCTTCATTAATCATCTCGAATGAATAGCCTTTTTGTAATAATGATTGTTTCACTTTATCTGTCCGCTTCTTCATCGGCCCTTTCTTTTGATGCATCAATTTATCAGCAAGCGCAACGATATCTTCAAGCGGTTGTTCTTGTTCATAACGTTCGCCATAATCTTCAATAATATTCTTTTCGACTCCGGCTTTATAAAGCTTTTGTTTGTAAATTTCAGGCCCTTTATCAGTAGTCCGAATCATAGTATTTTTTAAACTTTCCGCATAATCTTGATGATCAATATAGCCTTCTTGATGACAATAAGCAATGACTTCTGCAATAGCTACCTCATTGATTTCATGTTTTTGTAAATGTGTAATGACTTCTTGTTCAGTTCTTTTACGATATGAAAGATATTGAACAGCGTAATGTAACCCTAAGCGATAATGCTCATACTTTTGAATATGCATCATATCTTCAGCAGTGAGCGCATCGCCTTTTTTTAAATTAAAGTGTACTAAAGTATCCATATCGATACCCATCTCAAAGGCACCGTCTAAGTATAAATTAAACCGCTCTTTATTTTTCTTTTGAACTTCAATCATTGTAATTTTAGGCATGGTCTCACCTCTTCTCTTAAATTCATAACGGTATCGATACTTATTGTAAAACAAATGCATGTACTTTTATAGCATTATCCTCCTGAATTTACACAAGTAACATACATTGTCTCTTTTAAGCATGCGACATATAAAAAAGGCAATGCAGCTGAATATACTGATTGCCTGAAATCGCATTAAACGCCTAACTGAGCTAATGCTGTTTTATATTGTTCATTGTTGATATAACCTTGCTGCTTCATCTTTTCTAAATTGATTTTGACACGGTTAATATAGTTCTGTGACATATTATTGACATCATATACACTTGGCGCATTAATTTTACTTGCTAAAATGGCACTTTGAAGCACACTAATCGTCGGCATATTTTGACTGTTTGCGACGGTCGTTGTACCAAAGTAATGATTTGCAGCACTTTCAATAGTATATTGATTATCACCAAAATAAATATTATTAACGTAAAAGCTCAATATCTCTTCTTTAGAATATTCCCGTTCCATACGCGATGCGACCAATATTTCTTTCACTTTCCGTGTAAAACTTTGTTCATTTCCATAATAATAATTCTTAACAACTTGTTGACTGATTGTACTGCCACCTTGTACCGATTGATCACTTAATGTCGTGAACAGTGCCCTAAATATACCTTTCACATCAAATGCGCCATGGTCATAGAATCGCTCATCTTCCATAGCGATAAAAGCACCTTTAGTATAATTCGGCATATCATTGATTGGAACAAACGTAGATTTATTTTCAATGGTTTTTAAGTCCTCTACATTGGCACGTGATGACAATGCATACATCACACCAAAGAAGAGTGCAATTACAATAATGAGTCCAATAAGTAATTTTAAAAATAGCCCTTTGCTTTTTCTTTTTCTCGGCGGTGTACCTACGGGTTGATAATAAGTATTATAATGGGGTGTATTCTGTGTGCCTCTTGTTGTCTCACGTTGAGACCTCGATAGCCTTTCGCTTCTTTTCATACACAGATCTCCTCAATCTATTTTAGTATTTCACACATATTATAATTGAGAACTGTTTGATATGAAATAAGAATTATACGTTTTGACACAAAATCGGTCTTGAGTAGTACACATTGATACTCCTGGATATGTAAAAAACCGGAATATCTTATAGATACTCCGGCTAAGCTTATAACTGCTTATTTTTCATTGTTTTTTAAAGTATCAACAATCGCTTTGTTGAAGTCATCTAAATCATCAGGTGTACGGCTTGTTACAAGATTTTTATCAACGACTACTGATTCATCTTTAACATGTGCACCTGCGTTTTCCAAGTCTTTACGTACGTTTAATACCGCTGTTAACGTACGGCCATTTAAATCATCAGTATCAATTAATACTTGTGGACCATGGCAAATCGCAAAGATTGGGTCATCTTCTTTAATAAATGCTTTTGCGAATGTACCATATCTTCCTTCTACGTCTCCACGTAAATGGTCTGGTGAGAATCCGCCTGGAATTAATAATGCTGAATAATCGCTTGGTTCAGCTGAGCCGATATCTACATCAACTTTAGCTTTTGTACCGTGTTTACCTACGACTTCTTCTCCAGCTTCTGAGCCGATAATCACTGTATTGTAGCCTGCTTCTTCGATTGCTTCTTTTGGACTAGTTAATTCAATATCCTCAAAGTCATTACCTAAAATAATTGCTACTGTTTGTGCCATTTATTTATCACCTTTCTATTCTATACAATAAATTGTATTCAGAATTACTTTTGTCTTTGATTGTACTTATTGTATAGACCAAAATGTCATGATTTAAACATAGAAAGTATGGGACCTTACTTCTCACGTTGATAAAGTTTTACTTTTTCTTCTAATTGGTCTAGTAAACCAATCCATTCATCAACATCTTCAACACTGACTTTATCTGGATCCACATGATCAATTTCATCTACAAATTCAGATAATCTCGTTTTAATGTTCGTAATTAATTCATTTTCGCTCATTTTCATGATAAGGCTCCTTCTTTAAAAATATAATTCTATTCTAACATGCGATTGACAAAATTCACTAGAATATTAATAATATGGAATGACTCATCTTTTGTGATTTGAATCTTTCACTTCACATTACCCCTTTTTTATTAAGAAATACATTGTATAGAAAGAAGGCAAAATTATGATTGGCCAATCTACGAATATTAAAAAGCCGATTACTATAGCAAATGATCCTTGGGAGGCATACAACGATGTCGAAGCGTTCGGCAGCTTGCAGTTAAGCAATATTGAATTCACCACAACGAATTTATGTAATATGCGCTGCAGTCATTGTGCTGTCGGTTATACCTTACAAACAAGAGACCCTGAACCGCTTCCAATGGAATTAATGTTTAAACGTTTAGATGAAATTCCTAATTTACGTACCCTATCTATCACAGGCGGCGAACCGATGTTTTCTAAGAAATCAATTCGAAATGTGGTTAAACCGCTATTAAAATATGCCTATGATCGCGGTATTTATACACAAATGAACTCTAATCTAACTTTACCGCAAGATCGCTATTTAGATATTGCTGAATACATAGACGTGATGCATATTTCACACAACTGGGGAACAACGGATGAATTCGCTACAGTTGGATTCGGTGCAATGGAAAAACAGCCGCCGCTTAGAGCAAAACTCAAACTTTATGAACAAATGATTGAGAATTCTAGAACATTATCTGAACAAGGCATGTTTGTCTCTGCTGAAACGATGTTGAACCAAAGCACGAAACCTTACCTTGAAAAAATTCATCGTGAAGTGGTAAATGATATGAAATGCAGTCGACATGAAATTCATCCGATGTATCCATCTGATTTTGCGAGTCAGCTTAACGTACTTAGTTTGAAAGAAATTAAAGAAACTATACGTCATCTTTTAGAAATTCGTGACGAATCTGTATGGATGTTGTTTGGGACACTACCGATTTACCCATGCATTCAAGATGAAGACGATGCACAATTATTCAAACAACTGCGTTCAGCAAAAAACGTCAGCTTACGTAATGATCCAGACGGCCGCAGCCGTTTGAACGTCAATGTCTTTACTGGCGATGTGATTGTGACAGACTTCGGCGATGAGACAGGTTCTATTTCTAATATCCAAACCGATCGTCTTACAGATGTTTTCGACAAATGGCTCGCTTCAGACTTAGCACAAAGTTTGAATTGTCATTGTGCACCGGTACATTGCTTAGGACCGAACTTACTAGTAAAAAATATGTATTATCCAAATACTGATTTCCGAGAAAAAGAAAAAATGATGCATCGCATCTTCCAACAACAATAATGTTAATAATACAAAATGGCATCTCAACACTTCATTTTATGTTGAGATGCCATTTTTAATTGCTTATTTTATTCAATATGTCGTCTTCTCGTTAAGAACTCTAAGGTATCTTTACTTTCTTGACGACGTTCTTTTCTGCGTTTTACACGTGCAGGCGCAGTACTATGGAACCATTCTTGAATTTCACCTTCAGGATAAACATCTGGTACTTCTGTTGGTTTGCCGTTTTCATCTAACGCTACAAATGTTAAGAAGCTGAGTGCTGCCATATGTTTTTTATCATTGATGATATCTTGAAGAATGATTTGTACACAAACTTCCATTGAACTTGAACCAGCGTATGAAACCATTGCTTCATATGAAATAATATCTCCATTACGAATAGGTAATAAAAAGTCCACTAAATCTGTAGAAGCTGTAACAACTGGCGTACTGCTGTGTTTCATAGCGCAGATTGCCGCAATTTCATCAATGTTCGCCATTAAGAGTCCACCGAACATAGTATGATGATGATTCGTATCTTGCGGATATACTTGACGATCTTTTACAGTTTTTGATGCTGACATTGGTTTACTTTCTCTTTGTTCCACAATTGATCTCCTTTATGAATTGATTATATTTATTTTAGTAAGCCCAGTTACCGTCTTTAAACACAATCTCTTCTTCCCCATCTTGCGTGATACCATAAATCGTTAAATCTGCGCTGCCAATCATGAAGTCTTCATGAATAAACGCATCATTTAAACCTTCTTCTGTTAATTGTTCACGTGTCATTTCTGTACCGCCAATTATCGTAAACGGATAACCAGCGCCTAATGCGATGTGGCAAGAAGCATTTTCATCTAACAATGTGTTATAAAAGACGCGATTACGATTTGAAATCGGTGAATCGTCTGGAACTAACGCGACTTCCCCTAGATATCTTGAACCTTCATCAGTATCAAGTAAGTCACGTAATACTTCTTCCCCTTTTTCAGCAGAAAAATCTACAACTTTGCCATCTTTAAATGTAAGCGTAAAGCCATCGATCAGCGTTCCGTTATAGCTGAGCGGAAGTTTATTTGTCACATGACCGTTTACACGATTACGATCAGGGGCTGTAAATACCTCTTCAGTTGGGATATTGGCAATAAATTCTTGTCCATCATTTGTGAAACTTGTCGCATCTTGCCATAAATGATTCTTAGGCAAGCCAATTGTTAAATCTGTACCTTCTGAAACATAGTGAAGTGCTGAATATTGTTTGTTTTGTAGATATTTAGCGTGTTCACTTAAGTTTTGGATATGTTGATTCCAGTTTTCAATCGGATCATTACCATCTACACGAACAATGTCTAATAATTCATCAATGAATTTTTCATAAGCTGCTTCAGCATCTAATTCAGGATAGACACGTTGTGCCCATGCTTTGTTCGGATATACGACTACACACCATGGTAAGTCATTATTTTGAATTGCTTCCATATATCCTTTGAATCCTTTTGAATAAGCTTTGCCGAAAGCTGCTTTTTTAGCACTATCTGCATCACTTAATAAATCAGGGTCAGAACTCATTAAAGCTAAATTCGCAGCACCACGTTTTACATAATCCATACGTTCTTCAATATCATAATCTTTCAAATCATTTTCTTCGAAGTATTCTACAGATTCATGTTCAAATTTTAAACGTCTTAATGTATCATCTGCATATTTTACTCTTACATCAGAAGCGCCGCGTTTGTATGCTGCCTCAACGATATCATGCGTTAATTCTAAAGCATCTACTGATGAACGAATAAATACTGGTTGCCCCTCTTGCACATTCATACCGACATCTACGATAAGTTGTGCATATTGTTTTAGCTTTTCTTGTAATTGTGACATAACAAAGTTCCTCCTTATTCTGACTGCTGTTTGTTCTTACGATTGTCGTAGTTCGCCTAATTCAGATGCGATGGCAGTCACTTCACTTGGTGAAAATTTTTCTTTTGAAGTAACAAAGCTATGAATTTCTTTGATTTTAGCTTCATCTGCATCTTCAAATTTATCAGGATCGATTAGATTAACGTTTACCACGTTTAGTTTCTCTCTGATATCAATGATCATATCTCTATTTGTTTCTGACATTTAAATCACCTCTTTATGTTTATATATTATCAAACTCAACAATTCCTGAAAACTTTTGATAATTTACTCTTTAGATGTTGGTTAAAAACCGATAAGATAATATTATATGGGTTATTTCATCAGAGTTCGGGTAAATATTATCTATGGAACGTTAGGTATACCTTGTATCTATGTTCATCATACGCTTTATTTATCCGGCTGAAAAATAATTTGGAGGTAAAATATGACTACAGTAGCATTTGTCTGTTTAGGCAATATTTGTCGTTCTCCAATGGCTGAAGCAATTATGAAACAACGTCTGAAAGACCGCGGTATAGAAGGCATTGAAGTTGTCTCACGCGGTACAGGCAGTTGGAATTTAGGCCAAGCACCTCACGAAGGAACACAACGCATTCTAAATACTCACAACATACCTTTTGACGGTATGATCAGTGAACTATTTGAATCTACGGATGACTTTGATTACATTATTGCGATGGATCAAAGTAATGTGGATAACATTAAGCGTATCAATCCAGAGTTGAAGGGCCAATTATTCAAATTGTTGGAATTCAGCGATATGGAAGAACAAGATGTACCTGATCCTTACTATACAAATAATTTTGAGGGTGTATTCGATATGGTACAATCATCATGTGATAATTTAATTGATTACATTCTTAAAGACACAAATTCTAAAGAGGGGTAGATAAATTATGAATAACAAATTAGTACCAGGCATTTTATTAGGCGCTTTAGTCGGCGGAGCAATTACATTAGCTGACAAAAATACGCGAAATGCATTAAAAAGTAGTATTCAGAACTTAAAAGAAGGTAAACGTTCTGACAGAGGACCTTCAAAAATCAGCGTAATCAAAGAAGAAGTTCTTTACTGGAAAGATGCTATCGAAGAAATTCGTCGCAATAACCCAGAATTAGAACGTGCATTGAAAAATGCGAAAAACACGTTACAAGAGCGTAAACAAAACGATAAACACTTAAACTAATTATAGGTTTAAGAGCATTACAATGCGTTGACTATAGGGATAAACTTAAGTGAGTTTTACTCATCTAAGTTCTATCCCCCTTTTTTCAACTCATTGACCAACTGAATATAGTAATAAAGGAGTACATGTTATGTCTCATTCAAATGAAAAAGACAAAAATAATAAAAAAGAAGGGATTTTTCAAAAAGTAAAAGAAAAGTCTGAGGGTATTACACACGAAGATCATAATAATTATGTGGCACCGCAAGAATTCAAATCTAAGTCACCAAAAAAATCAAATCAGACATTCTTTGTAGCTAGAAATAACAAACCGGCTAAATATACGAAAGATTCCAATTTCTTTTCATTTTTAATTTATCGAATTGGTAAAGATGATGCGACAGGCTTAGCAGCACAGCTTTCATATTACTTTATGTTATCACTGTTCCCTATGTTGCTATTTTTGCTTTCACTTTTACCATTATTCCAAATCGATAGAAATAAAATTGTCGGTATGATTGCAAAAAATGCACCTGCTTCTACAGCGGATCTACTGACAGGTATTATCGAAGATATTATGAAAAATGCCAGCGGCGGTATTTTATCAGTAGGTTTGATTTTGGCACTTTGGTCTGCCTCAAATGGTATGACAGCCTTAATGAACGCGTTCAACGTAGCATATGATGTTGAAGACGGCAGAAACCCTATCGTATTGAAATTAATCAGTGTGCTATTCACTGTGATTATGGGTGCAGTATTTATTGCGGCCTTAATCTTACCAGTTTTCGGTCAACAAATCGGTCATTTATTATTTGGTCCGCTTGGACTTGATAGCCAAGTGAAATGGGTATTTAGTATTTTACGATTCTTATTACCATTTATCGTGATTTTCTTATTATTCTCAACACTATATGCCCTAGCACCGAATATCAAAATTAAATTCAAATCTGTATTACCAGGTGCACTTTTCGCATCAATAGTATGGATTCTAGGTACTGCAGCGTTTGGTTTCTATGTTTCAAACTTCTCAAACTACTCTAAAACATACGGCAGTATCGGTGGTATCATCGTGTTAATGTTATGGCTATATATCACTGGTTTCATCATCATTGTCGGTGCTGAGATCAATGCGATTATTAACCAACGCAGAACATTGAAACACGGAGATTCACTTGAAGAACGTGAATTTGAACGTGCAGAAATGCAGAATCCTCATACTGAAAGATAATCATATTACTTAAAGAGCAAGTCACTTTGTATAAAATCAAAGTTGATGTTGCTCTTTTTCTTTTATTTTTTAAAAACATGTTATTTTATGTATTCATTAGGGTATGATAATATTTGGTTAGTGACATTTTTGTGAACTAGTCATGACAGTCAATTCATCTTGATATAACAAAACAACTAAATTCAGGATACAGGAAGTGTAAATAAGATGACATTATTAGACAGTATTTTATCTTACAATAAGGAATTTGTGGAAAACAAAGAGTTTGAAAACTATTCCACAAGTAAAAAACCAAATAAAAAAGCAGTATTATTCACTTGTATGGATACACGTTTACAAGACTTAGGCACAAAAGCTTTAGGTTTTAATAACGGAGATTTAAAAGTAGTCAAAAATGCAGGCGCTATTATTACGCATCCATACGGTTCTACAATTAAAAGTTTATTAGTTGGTATTTATGCATTAGGTGCTGAAGAAATTATTATTATGGCACACAAAGACTGCGGCATGGGTAGTTTAGACGTAAATACTGTAAAAGATGCAATGAAAGAACGTGGCGTTACTGATGAAACGTTTGATATTATCAAACACTCTGGTGTAGACGTGGACAACTTCTTAGAAGGCTTCGAAAACGCAAGTGATAATGTTAAACATAATATTGATATGCTTTATCATCATCCATTATTTGATAAAAAAGTACCAATTCATGGTCTTGTGATTGATCCGCATACTGGCGAATTAGAATTAATCCAAGATGGCTATGAACTGGCAGAAAAAAATAAATAGTACATAAACTGTATTATGGATAATACAAAGGCAAGATTGAAAGCACTCATTTTCAATCTTGCCTTTTCTTTTATTGAATTAAATCGTGTTGGAATGCGTAAATAACAGCTTGTGTTCTATCTTGAACTTCTAGCTTGCTTAGTATATTACTCACATGTGTTTTAACTGTTTTAATCGTAATATGTGACGCACTGGCGATTTCTTGGTTAGAATAACCTTTTGCGATTAACAATAAAATTTCCATTTCTCTATCTGTTAATAATTCATATAATTCAGCACGTTGATTCATGCGATTACGCATTTTAACAAGTACTTCCGCTTCAAACACCGCTTCGTTACGATATGTTTTACGAATCGCTTCTGCGATATCACTTGCGCTCGTCGTTTTTAGAATATAACTGTCTACCCCAGCGTCTAAAGCACGATACACTTCATTATCCTCAATATAACTTGTCAGCATCAATACTTTAATCTGAGGTAAATCTTTTTTAATCTGCATTGTAGCTTCTACGCCATCCATGTCTTCCATCAACAAATCCATCAAGATTAAATCAGGCTGCAATTCATGAGCTTTTTCAATTGCTTCTTTACCTGATTTGCCTTCCCCGACGACTTCTATATCAGGTTGTGTAGATAAATAACTTGAGATGCCGATACGAACCATTTCGTGGTCATCGACAAATAATACTTTAATCGCCATCATTTTCCTCCTTATTCAATGGAGCCTTCACTTCAATTCTTGTCCCTGCCCCAGGCAAAGAAACAATATGCAGTTTTGCCCCGATTTCTAATGCTCGCTCTCGCATATTCTTCAATCCATAGCTTTTCTCCATTTTTTCATCTACATCAAAGCCTTTACCATCATCTTGAATACGCAATAACAGATAATCATCTTTATTAAATAAATCTATCGTTAATTTTGTGCCTTCTGCATGTCGCAGTGTATTGGAAATCCCTTCTTGGGTGATACGGAATAAATGATCTTCTATGCCTTTTGGTACCTCAAAGTCTTCAATATCATAAACTACTTTCATAGGCACTTTCTTTTGTAAGTCCACAACAAGATCTTTAATTCCTTCCCCAAGTGAGCGATCTTTTAAGCCAAGCGGTCTTAAATGTAATAACAATGCACGCATTTCTAGTTGCGAATCTTGGACCATCTTTTCTAGTGTTGGAATTTGCTGATCAAGTGGCGGTTCAAGTGGTGATTCCTTAATCGCCGATAACATCATACTTGCCGCAAATAATTGCTGACTAACTGAATCATGCAATTCCCTAGCTAAACGCTGGCGTTCATCTTCTATAATTTTCTTCACTTTAACGTCATTTAAATTATATGTTTCGTTGGTCAAATCTTGTGTTTTAATACGTAGTCGATGTAATTCTTGGTTTAATGGCACAAGTGTATGATAGATATCCAAAGTTTCTTGGTAGAGTTCGATATTTTGATCATTAATACCGACAACTTCCCCTTCAATGGAATGTTCAATTTGTGTTTTAATCCAATCATTTTGTTCGTTCACTTTATACGCTAACACAGAACCAACAATAATACTCATCAAAATCACTATAATATTTAAAAATAAGAAAACAGGAATGCCGAAAATCTGCGTGTAAAACATTCCTTGAAAGTAGATGATGTTGACGAATACTTTGTCTATAAAAAAGAAAATCGCTAAAATACTATAGTTCAATATCAGCATCGAACCGATGGCTCTGATATAGTGGTTCATCTATAAACCACCTCAACATCACCAATAAATGTCGAAGTATAAATATTGATGTTATAGTTTTCTTCTTTTGTTTCTTCAGTCATTTGGATATGATTATTTTCAATCTTAACCGTATTCTGATTCACAGTCGCATTACCATAAAATGCTGCTGCGTGAAGATTGATATTGTAATTCATCGGCACAATAATTTGAATCTTACCAATGAAGTGTCTCATCACAATCGTGTTATTTTCTTTAATATTTGCTGCTTTCGTTAAATCAATATGGATATCGCCGATGCCATGTTGAATTTGCAAGTCTTCCCACTTATAAACATAAACAGGAGTTCTTTGATTACCGAACCATTTTTGTTTAATAAATTGCGGTGAAGTAACTTCTTCATCAGAAGCAATAATCTTCATCGGTTTAAATTTGAAGACGATATAACGAATAATAATCAGCACTAAGAAAATAAAAAGAATAATAATCGTATATTTGTTAGAGAGCAGTGTAAAGGCAATCATTAATACACCAATCCAAAAGGCCAACAGACCTCGGACTTTATGGAAATAAAGATAGCCTACGTACATTAAGATAATCCCTAATAATAATACGAGAATAAAGCCGATTTTTTCAAAAAAGATATAGTAAAAATTGGCTATAATCATTAATGCTGTAAATATTATCAACATCTCAGTTGAGATATACTTATTGGTCATGTTTCGCCACCTTTTCTATGCAACTAAACTCATTTGTGCAATCATATCACATTCTCTTTCAAGCGTAATACGTGTTTTATTTTGCTCTGATAAATCTGCTTCAATTCTTGCACAATCAGATTCTGCTTCGTTTAAGTCATGCATTAATGCAGACAACTCTGCATTATTGATATTTTCCATGCGTTGTACATTGCTGATTTGATATTGATCCATCAAATCGATGTATTTATTTTCTACTTCAGTTGTCAATTGTTCAATATATGCCACGATATTTTGTCTTTTGCGGTTTAAATAAGCGATATATTGTTTAGTTGAATGTAACTTTCTGTTTAAATGCGCTTGGCAATTCGTAATACTGTATTTAACTGTAGTGTGATAAAGTTTGTCTAAATAAATTGCTATGATATTCATGGAATCACCTCATTTATGATTGATTCCATTATAAAATAATTCCAGACGCCTCACGATAGGCTCTGGAACCATTTTACTTTCATACTTTAGTCCTAATTCCCATAATACCAAGGAATTATTCTTCTGTTTTATCTATTTTCGTTGTTAATAATGGACCATCTTTCGTCACAATAACCGTATGTTCGATTTGTGCGACATAACTTTTATCGCTTGTTTCAAAAGCCCATTCATTTTTACCTTCAGTTACAAATGTTGCATTAGAAGAAATGAAAGGTTCTACTGCAATCACAGTACCTTCTTTTAGTAATGTTTTATCTTTTGGATCATAGTAGTTTAGAACGTAATTAGGTGCTTCATGTAGTGAACTGCCTACACCATGACCTGTTAAGTTACGGATAACTTTCAAATCATTTTTACGTGCAGTTGCGTGTACTGCTTTACCGATTTGACTTAGTTTGCTACCTGGTTTGACTTTTTTCATTGCATTGTCAAACGCTTCTTCAGCAACTTCACATACTTTTTGTTTCATCGGGTCACTTGGTTCACCCACAACAAATGAAATACCAGTATCTGCATAATATCCATTTTTTAATGCAGATACATCTATATTAACTAAATCCCCTTCACGGATTTTGCGTTTACCTGGAATACCATGTGCCACTTCTTCATTTACACTGATACAAGTTTGACCAGGGAAATTTTCATCATGGATAGGTGCAGACAAAGCACCGTGTTGTTCAAATAAATCTTTAGCAATGTTATCTAATTCTTTAGTTGTTACACCCGGTTTTGTTGCTTCTTGCATTGTATCTCTGACTAATGCACAAATATATCCGATTTCTTTTAAGCCTAATAATTCTTCTTCTGTTTTTACAATCATGTGCGATCCCTTTCCTTATTCAATAATTGATAATGCAGCGCACGTGCGCTTATATGTCTCATTATGATACGAAATTATCATAATTAACACTCATTCTTTCTTATTATAGCAAAAAATGTTTGTTATACTAAATCTGTAAGAAGCAGTTCATTCGTTAATAACTGCAAATGGAACTATGTTGCAACAAAGTTGCCGACATCAAGTGAGGTAAATTTTTTTATGACACAAGACAAATGGTATCGCAAAATTATCGGCGCAAGAACTATCAAAACTGGACTTGCCACATTTTTGACAGCCTTCTTTTGCATGGCGCTCAATCTTAACCCGATTTATGCCACTTTAAGCGCCATCGTCACCATTGAACCAACCGCAAAAGCATCACTCAAAAAAGGATATAAACGTTTGCCTGCGACTGTTATCGGTGCGCTCTTAGCTGTACTCTTTACGTATATTTTCAGTGATAAATCAGCACTTGCTTATGCGATGAGCGCCACCTGTACAATCTTTATTTGCGCAAAATTAAAATTACATGATGGTATTACAGTTGCGACTTTAACCGCTATGGCCATGATACCAGGTATTGGAGATCATTATTTATTTAATTTCTTCTCACGACTTTTAACAGCGGTCATCGGTTTGGTTACAGCTGGTTTGGTAAACTTAATTGTTTTACCGCCGAAATACTACCATCAAGTTGCTGAGAACGCACAAAAAGTTGAAACAGATATGTATCATCTCTATAGTCTACGTTTAAAAGAATTGGTGAATGAAAAATTTAATTCTACTAAAACTAATCAAAAATTAGAAAAATTACTTTCAGCCATCTTGCGAGTAGACACATTAATTCGTTACCAAAAAGACGAATTAGAATACCACAAAGACCAAGAAGATTGGGTTAAACTTAAAGCACTGTCTAATCGTGCACATACAGATCGCCTGTTTATTACCCATTTATCTAACATTGTCTATTTGCCTAAGAACACTAAGTTTCACTTCACGAAAGCTGAACAAACAGCTATCTTGAACATCGCAGAAAGTATCAGTGAAATTATAGAAACAGGTGGTTTTGAACGTGTAGATGAAGATGCTGAAATATTAAAACGCAGTGTGATTCGTTTAGATGAATTTGAAAAACAACAAGTTAAAAGCCATATCATTTATGAAATTCTCATGACTTATCGTATTCTCGATGAACGTTATGCTTAACAGAAAAGGTCACTTTTTGAACTGATTTTCAAAAAGTGACCTTTTTATTTAAATTATAGCTTTTAGTGCTATCTTGTATTTCTTATTTATTTTCAAAGCGATCGACAATGGCTTGTTTAGCCGCTTCTTCTGCAGTATTATCCAATTGACGCGGTTCAAATGGAATACCTTTACGAATACATGCTTGCTCTAATAAGTAATCTGTAATTTCATGGTTCTTCGGTAAAATCGGGCCATGTAAATAAGTGCCTAACAAGTTTTTATAATGAATGCCTTCTTTACCGTCTTCATCGTTATTACCAAATCCATGCGTTACTTTTCCTAATGTATCATAGTTATGATACGTTCTGCCGCCGTGATTTTCAAAACCGACAATTGTTCCGAATGTATCACTTTCAATGACAATATCACCTGTCAGACGTTCTTTTTTAGATTGTGTATAAAAATCTAAAATACCTAGGCCTTCAAGCTCTGTCCCATCAGGTGTGATGTACTTATTACCTAAGAATTGATAACCGCCGCAAATTGTTAATCCAGGCATTCCTTCTTCTATGGCATCTTTCAATTTACTTTTGATTTTACTTAATTCTTTCGTCGCAAGCGCTTGTTCACGGTCACTGCCGCCGCCGATAAAGAAGATATCACATCCATCAAAAGTTACACCTTCTGTTTCATTGACTTCAACAACGTTCAATTTGATATTGCGCCATTTTGCGCGTTGTTTTAATGCGATGATATTACCGATATCGCTATATAAATTCAATTTATCTGTCATAAAATGATATAACGTTAATTCATTCATCTTTGTTCCCTCATTTCAAACGAACGGTTTAATTGCTCTAACATCGGCGCAAGTGATGTATAGTTCGGAATTGCGACAGTCTTACTTGGATAATCCATTGTTTTAGCTGTCGCTTTATAAATATCACGTTCTACAATAACTGGTACATCCACTTCAGCAAGTTTTAAACGTAATTGTAATTCTTCAGCACGATTACCTGTGACAATAATTGCTTCTATATCTTGTTCGCTTAGTTTTTCAAAGTCAGCATCGTAAATCCATGAAATATCTCTGCCATCTGCCGCATGGTCATTTAAGCTGATGACATAGACTTTTTTGCCTTCAAGCTGTTCGCCCATAGATAAACTTGCATTCATCCCTGCTGGGTTTTTCGCCAAATTAATCATAGCTTCTTTTGAACCTGATTTGAAATACTGCATACGTCCATTATCTGATGTATATGTTTCAAAGCCTTTACGGATAGATTCATCATTTAAACCTAATTCACGTAAAACACTATACGCTGCGATGGCGTTATAAGCATTAAAGTCACCAGCAATTTTCATATCGAATGTTGTATCACCAATCGTTAAATGAATAAAAGGTGATACTGTGAACTTAGACACTTCATACTTCGGTTGCTCACGTTTAAAACCACATTCGCAATGATAATGACCGATTTGATTATAGTGAATATAATCATACACTAATAAGCGACCACAGTTCGGACAATATTTGCTTTCATTCATCGTACTTTGTTCAAACTCATGTGCATGTGCTTTCATGCCGTAATAGACATTAGATTCACTCGCAATTTTTAAACGACTCACAAATGGATCATCGGCATTCAATAATAGTTTAATGCCTTTATGACTGATGGCTTCTGCGATGTTGTTAACCATAATATCAATTTCACCGAAGCGATCCATTTGATCGCGGAAGAAGTTCGTGAAGACCATCATTGTCGGTGTCATTTCTTTTAACACTCTTGGTATAGAACCTTCATCGATTTCAATAATTGCGATTTTTGTATCTGGTTGAGATTGTACGATGAATGCAGATGTAATCCCTGCAGCCATATTCGCACCTTCATTATTATGAATTATTTTTATATTATTGGCCTTTAATGTATGACCTATTAAATTCGACGTAGTTGTTTTACCGTTTGTACCACTAATAAATACAACATCATCGACTTGTTCTGCTAAATTTCGTAATATATTTTTATCAATTCTTCTGGCTACTTGCCCTGGTAAATCTGTACCGCGTTTCCCTACAGCACGGCTGGCTCTGCGCGCTAACTTGGCTAAGTTGATCGCCGTCCATTGTCTCATTCGCTTCACTCCTCTAAATATCAACCTGAATAATTATAACACGTCTCAGACTTTAATTAAAAATATTCTATAAACACTATCAAAGTCAAACACTTGACTCTCACTTTCCTATCCAGTAGTATTTTATTACTTAAATCATCACATATAGAAAGGTCGAATTACTTTTGAAACACCAAAATGCATTTGTTGCGTTGGACTTTGAAACCGCAAACGGTAAGCGTACAAGTATTTGTTCCGTCGGTATGGTTAAAGTAGTTGAAAATGAAATTGTTGAAACGTTTTATACATTAGTGAATCCTAAGGACTACTTTTCTAATCAAAACATCAATGTACATGGCATTAAACCTCAAGATGTTGAAACAGCGCCTGACTTCAATTTTGTGTTGCCTTACATGATGCAGTTTATAGATAATTTACCAGTTGTTGCGCATAATGCCGCATTTGATATGACAGTAATGCATGCCAGCATTCAAGCCTTAGGTTTACAGACACCTAATATGACTTACTTCTGTTCACTACAACTTGCTCGTAGAACCATTAATAACCGACGGTACGGTTTAAAATACATGATGGATTATTATCATTTAGATTTTCATGGACACCATGATGCTTTAAATGATGCGAAAGCTTGTGCCATGATAACTTTTAGATTACTGAAGCACTACAACAGTTTATCTGACATGCTTGCAGTCTATGGTAAAAATTTAACAGATAAAGGATAACCGATTGAACTTACCTGAATAAATGTTCAACCGGTTATTTTTTCTAAAGAAAATCATATATCGACATATTTTGATATTCTGTTTTTTCTAAATTACCCACTGTTACACCAATTAGCCTGATTGGTACCTCTGGATCTTTAAGTTCGTTGTAAAGTGTATAAGCAATATTATAAATATCAATCTCATTTCTAACCGGATCTCTTAAGCTACGTTGTCTCGATAATGTTTCAAATTGATGTGTTTTAATTTTTACCGTTACAGTTTTGCCTGATTTTTGAATACGACTCAATCGTTCTGCTGTCTTCTCACTTAACTCTCTGACTTTCAATAATATTTCTTCATCATCATTAACGTCAGTTGTAAAGGTTCTTTCAGTGCCGACTGATTTACGGATACGATGTGCTTTAACAATATTAGTGCCGCGTCCTCTGGCTTTCTCGTATAATCCATGTCCACGTTTACCAAATATCCGTATTAATTCGCGTTCATCTTTTTCATATAAGTCTTTACCGTTGTAGATGCCATGTTCATGCATAATGGCTTTGGTTGCTTTACCGACACCTGGGAAACCGCCGATATCTAAGTTCATTAATATCTCGTGGACATTTTGATAATTAATAATCATCATACCGTTCGGTTTATTCATACCACTGGCGAGTTTAGCGAGGAATTTATTGTAGGAGATGCCGGCTGAAGCGGTTAATCCGGTCTTTTCCCAAATATCATTTCTAATATACTGTGCAATGGCAGATGCTGGAAGATCCGGACGTACCAGATGCGTGATATCTAAATAAGCTTCATCTAGCGATAACGGTTCAACGACTTCAGTATAACTTTTAAAGATATCCATAATTTCTTTAGAGGTTGCTCTGTAAACATCAAAGCGAGGTTGAATATAATAACCATTCGGACAAAGTTTATGTGCTTGTGCCATTGGCATCGCAGAATGCACCCCATACTTTCTCGCTTCATATGAGGCCGTTGTCACAACGCCTCGGCCACTTGCCTTTCCTCCGACAATGACAGGCTTCCCTCTCAATTTAGGATTATCCCTCACTTCTACTTGCGCATAAAAATAATCCATATCGATATGCACAATACGTCGCTCTTCCATACCATTCACCTCCATTAAACAATGTACTTATCATCTATTATATATTATCTTGGCAAGCTTTAATTATTTATTACCTATGACATTTTTGAATTTCACTAAAATACGTTAATTATTTTCAGTAATTATTAATTATATTAACTTTACATTACCTTAACAAAAAGAATTCATTTGTTTTTTGTTTGACTTTATTATAAAAAGATATAACTAACTAGACTCGAGTACTTAATTGTTCTTTAGTCGCCAAATCATGTTAGAAGGAGGATTCAATATGACAAACAATGAAAACAAAATGAGTAATGAAGAAGCTGGACGTAAAGGTGGAGAAAAAACAGCATAAGAATACAACTCAGAACACTTCCAAGAGATTGGTCAAAAAGGCGGAGAAGCTCAATCTAACACAAGTCAATCACAATCAGACAAAAATCAATCAAATTCTAACAATGGATCAAACGATGAAAATAAAATGAGTCACGAAGAAGCTGGACATAAAGGTGGAGAAAAAACAGCTGAAGAATACAGTTCAGAACATTTCCAAGAAATCGGCCGTAAAGGCGGAGAAACGACTTCAAAAGAAAATAATGATAACTAATATTCAACAAAGAGGCCGGGGTCACACCTAGCCTCTTTCTTATACATAACTGCACAAAATAAACGAGGCATCTTCTATGTGAAAAACCTCGTTGTTTCGATATACATAATTTTTGATTATAATCTTTCAAACAATGCTACTGTCTCAATGTGTGTTGTTTGTGGGAACATATCGACAGGCGTGATTTCTTTTAAAGCATAGTTTTGCGCAAGAATTTGGGCATCACGTTGTTGTGTAGCTGGATTGCATGAAATATAGACAATGCGTTTCGGATTTAATTCTAACAGTGTGTTTAAGAATGTTTCGTCACAACCTTTACGTGGCGGATCGACCATGACAACATCAGGTTGAATGCCTTGTTGTTTCCAGTCTAAAATCACTGATTCAGCTTTACCGCAGACAAAAGTTGTATTATCGTAGCCATTCAATTGTGCATTTTTCTTCGCATCTTCAATTGCGGCAGGAACGACTTCAACACCATAGACATGTTTCGCTTTATCTGCCATATATAATCCAATAGTACCTATACCGCAATACGTATCAAGTACTGTTTCTTCGCCTGTTAATTGTGCGTATTTCATCGCTTGATTATATAATTTAACTGTTTGTGATGAATTGATTTGATAGAATGACTGATCGCTGATTTCAAATTCCACTGAATCCAACTCATCAATAATTTCATCTTTACCATATAATGTTTTTGATGTTTTGCCCATTATCACATTTGAATGTGTTTCATTGATATTTTGAATGACACTTTTAATATTCGGCATCGCATTGACCAATTTCTCAACAATCGGTTTAGCTTGTTTAAACTTTTTACCGTTCGTCACAAAAATAATCATCACTTCACGTGAGACATGGCCTACTCGAATAATGACATGACGTAATAAACCTTGTTTCTTTCTTTCATTATAAATGGATACGTCATGCTCTATTAGTAAGGCACGAATCGAACGCATCAATTGGTTTTGAATGCTGTCTTGAATAATACATTCATCCATATCAATAATATCGTGACTGCGTTGGCGATAGAAGCCCATAATCGCTTCTTGTTCTTTATTCAAGCCGACAGGAATTTGTGATTTATTTCGATAGTTCCAAGGATTCATCATGCCGATTGTATCATTGATAACCGTTTGCTCAAACTTTCCTTTACGGTGAAATAGATTCACAACTTGATTACGTTTCATTGTTAATTGTGATTGATAATCTAAGTGTTGCAGCTGGCAGCCTCCGCATTTGTTATAGTAAACACATGGAGGCGTCACACGTTCAGCACTTTCTTTATGAATCTCTAATAATTTACCAATCGCAAAGTTTTTATTTACTTTGATTAATTTATATTCAATTTCTTCATTAGGCAAGGCATTCGGCACAAAGACTGGGTAACGGTCTATTTTGACTACACCATGTCCTTCATGCGTTAAGTCGATAACCTCGCCTGTAAAGATTTGATTTTTCTTTAATGTTTCCACACTGTAACCTCCATAGAAAAAAGGTCAGGCTTGTGATTAAGTCCTAACCTTTCATCTGCTTACTTCTCTAATCTTGTTCAATTAATTCTTTATTATCTACATTAGCTGGTGTATATACTTCAATATGCTGCTTTAAATTTAAGAAATTGGCAGGTAATTGACCACCATACTCCCCATCTACATTAAGTGGCATTTGTTCAAAAGATGATACATTAACTGATTTTGCTTTCTCATATGTGACTTTCGGATGTTTAATATGTTCCCCTCTTGAAGCTAAAGTCATGATATGACCCAGTTCTGCTAAATTCGCTTTTTCAACGATAATCAACGTAAAATAACCGTCGTCTAATTTCGCATCTGGCACTAATTTTTCAAAGCCTGCCATTGAATTCGTCAGTCCAAGTAAAAACAAAAGAATTTCACCTTGGAAGACTTTTTGATCATATTCAATACGGACATCTACATTTTTCATTTGCGGCAACATTTCCATACCTTTGATGTAGTAAGCAAATGGTCCAACAAATGTTTTTAATTTACTAGAAGTTTCATAAGAGACTTCAGTAATACGTCCACCTGCAGCTAAATTAATAAAATATCGGCTATTCATTTTACCGATATCTACTTTAACTGTATGTCCTTTAATAATGACATCTACTGCACTTAATATATCAGTGGGTAAATGTAAGGCACGACCAAAATCATTTACCGTTCCCATTGGGATGACACCGATTTTAGGACGATTCGGATGTTCGGCTATCCCATTAACCACTTCGTTTAATGTGCCGTCACCACCAGCAACGATGAGCATTTCATAATCTTCATGCAATGCGCGTTTTGCTTCAATCGTCGCATCTCCTGCTTTTTGCGTTGCATATGCACTTGTTTCAAATCCTGCTTGTTCCATTTTAATCAAGACTTCTGGAAGCATTTTTTTAAACAATTCCTTGCCTGAAGTCGGATTATAAATAATTCTAGCTCGTTTTCTCATAAATAATCCCTCATCATTTTTACTCAATTTCAATTTTAAATGATTTCCGCTTCAGTTGAAAGTATTAATGGTTGAAATCAATGAAATTCGTTTTTGAAACCACCTTATCAAAATAAAAAACCCGCAGAGATTACAATCAGTAATCACTGCAGGTTATACAATCAATTAGCGTTTATCTAATTCTTGTTGTAATAATTTGTTAACGATTTGAGGGTTGGCTTGACCTTTAGACGCTTTCATAATTTGACCGACTAAGAAGCCTTTCGCACGGCCTTTACCGTTTTTGAAGTCTTCAACAGATTGAGGGTTATTATCTAATGCTTCTGTTACGAAGTTTAATAATACAGACTCATCTGAGATTTGAACTAAACCTTTATCTTCCATGATTTGTTTAGCATCTCCGCCATTTTCAGCTAATTCTGGGAAGACTTTTTTCGCAATTTTACTGCTCATAGTGCCGTCTTCAATCAACTTAATCATACCAGCTAAGTTTTCAGGTGTTAATTTTGTATCTTGAAGTTCAACTTGGTTTTTGTTCAAGTACTCATTAACGCCACCCATTAACCAGTTAGAAGTTAATTTTACATCAGCGCCATGCTCAACTGCTTCTTCGAAGAAATCAGACATTTCTTTCGTTAATGTTAAGACATGCGCATCATACGCAGGTAATCCGAATTCTTCAACATATTTTTTCTTACGTACGTCTGGTAATTCTGGAATTGTTTGACGTACACGTTCTTTCCATGCATCGTCAATGTATAATGGTACGATGTCTGGTTCTGGGAAGTAACGATAGTCATCTGAACCTTCTTTAACACGCATTAAGATAGTTTTACCAGTAGACTCATCGAAACGACGTGTTTCTTGAAGTACTTCGCCGCCATTTAATAGTTCTTCTTCTTGGCGTTTTTCTTCATATTCTAAACCTTTACGTACATAGTTGAATGAGTTCAAGTTTTTCAATTCAGCTTTTGTACCGAATTCTTCTTGACCATATGGACGTAATGAAATGTTAGCGTCACAACGTAATGAACCTTCTTCCATTTTACCGTCAGATACGCCAGTATATTGAATAATTGAACGTAATTTTTCAAGGTAAGCATAAGCTTCTTGAGGTGAACGGATATCGGGCTCAGATACGATTTCGATTAACGGTGTACCTTGACGGTTTAAGTCTACTAATGAATAACCATCTTTATGTGTTGATTTGCCCGCATCTTCTTCCATATGAAGGCGTGTGATACCGATACGTTTTGTTTCACCATCTACTTCGATATCAATGTAACCATGTTCCCCGATAGGTTGGTCAAATTGTGAAATTTGGTAAGCTTTCGGGTTATCTGGATAGAAATAGTTTTTACGATCGAATTTAGATTCAGTCGCAATTTCCATATTTAATGCCATTGCAGCACGCATTGCCCAGTCAACGGCACGTTCGTTTACAACTGGAAGCACACCAGGGTATGCTAAGTCGATCACATTCGTATTTGTGTTTGGTTCTGCTCCGAAATGTGCTGGTGATGGAGAGAACATTTTAGAATCTGTTTTCAGTTCAACGTGGACTTCTAGTCCAATGACTGTTTCAAAATGCATCATTAACACTCCTTATAAATTTTGATATGCATCATGTAAGTTGTATTGTTGTTCGAATTGATGAGCGACACGGTAAAGTGTTTTTTCATCAAACGGTTTGCCGATAAACTGTAATCCGATCGGTCTGTTATTAGTTTGTCCGCAAGGTACTGAAATACCTGGTAAGCCGGCAAGGTTAACTGGAGTAGTTAATAAGTCGTTTGCATACATTGTCAACGGATCATTGATTTCTTCACCTAAGTTGAAGGCAGCTGTTGGTGTTGTAGGACCAACGACTACATCATAGTCTTCAAATACTTTGTCAAAGTCTTGACGAATTAACGTTCTGACTTTTTGTGATTTTTTGTAGTAAGCATCGTAGTAACCTGAACTTAACGCGAATGTACCAAGTAAAATACGACGTTTAACTTCTTTACCGAAGCCTTCACTACGTGAGAATTTATAAAGTTCATCTAATGTTTGTGCTTCTTTTGAATGGTAACCATAACGAATACCATCGAAACGAGATAAGTTAGATGAAGCTTCTGATGATGCAATAACATAGTAAGATGGAATACCATAGCCAGTATTTGGTAATGATACTTCTTCTACGATTGCACCTTCACCTTCTAAAATTTCAACAGCGTTACGTACCGCTTCTTTCACTTCATCAGATACACCTTCACCTAAATATTCTTTAGGTAAAGCAATTTTCATACCTTTAATATCTTTACCGATATCTGAAGTGAAGTCATTATCTTCAACTGGAGCACTTGTAGAATCGTTTTTATCTACACCTACAATTGTTTCTAAAACAATTGCATTATCTTTAACATTACGTGTTAAAGGTCCGATTTGGTCTAATGAAGATGCGAATGCAACTAAACCAAAACGTGATACACGACCGTATGTCGGTTTCATACCCACGATACCGCAGTATGCTGCTGGTTGACGAATAGATCCACCAGTATCTGAACCTAATGAGAATGGAACTAAACCTGCTGCTACAGCTGCTGCTGAACCACCTGATGATCCACCTGGCACTGCTTTATGATCGAATGGGTTAACTGTTTTCTTGAAGTAAGAAGTTTCAGTTGAACCACCCATTGCAAATTCGTCCATATTTAATTTACCGATTAATACTGCATTTTCAGCATGTAATTTTTTCATTACTGTTGATTCATAAATCGGTACAAAGCCTTCTAACATTTTACTTGCACATGTTGTTTCTAGACCTTCTGTAATAATGTTATCTTTGATACCCATTGGGATACCGAAGAGTTTACCTTCCATTTGGTCTTTCGCTTGCAATTCATCCAGCTCTTCAGCTTTCTTGATTGCATTCTCTTTATCTAAAGCTAAGAATGATTTAATTGTCGGATCTGTTTCTTCAATTGCATCATAAATATCTTTTACAACTTCAGAAGGTTTGATTTCTTTGTTCTTAATCATTTCGCTTAACTTTTCAACTGATTCATAACGAATAGACATTACGCATCCTCCCCGTTGATAACTGATGGTACTTTAAATTGACCATCTTCTGTTTCTTTTGCATTTTTGAGCGCAAGCTCTTGAGGAATGCCTTTAACTGCTTTATCCTCTCTTAATACATTTTGTAAATCTAATACGTGATACGTCGGTTCTACATCGCTTGTATCAGCTGTATCGATTTGTTGGGCAAAGTTTAGGATTGTTTCTAATGTGTCTTGCATTTCTGTTGTTTCCTCTGGTGAAATATGAAGTTTAGACAAATTTGCAATATGTTCAACTTCTTCACGTGATACTCTAGCCATTAATGAACTGCCTCCTTATTAATACTTCATCATAAAATTGTATCAAAAAAACTGTCAAAAATCTAAATTTTTTAGTTCAAAATACCCACATATCAGGTAATGACTCCCCTTTAACTTAATCATTCTGAACTTCAATTGCAAATCATTACCATTAATTCAACAGAAGCTTTGATGTAATATGAACGTTTATACATTCAAAATTATAAAAATACTACTAATGTGCTTTAAAGCATTGAAAACCTTTTCATTACAGAAAGCGTTTAAAATGCCACAGTTGAGCGGTTTATATTTAACAATGTTATAAAATAACTATTCCTTTTTTTCAGAATTGTTGTATAATAATGCGTATACATTGAATCATCAATGAGAAAAAGGGGGAAACCACGATGTTTATTTTAGGTACTTCAGTGAGTAGCCAAATCGATGCTGACTGGCAAACATACATCATGATTGGTGTATACTTTATCATTCTAGTTATCATCGGTATCTATGGTTACAAACAGTCAACGGGAAATTTAAGCGAATATATGTTGGGAGGCCGAAACATCGGCCCGTACATTACAGCGCTGTCAGCCGGAGCTTCTGATATGAGCGGCTGGATGATTATGGGATTGCCTGGTTCTGTCTATGCGACAGGATTATCCGCAATTTGGATTACGATCGGTTTAACACTGGGAGCATATTTGAATTACTTTATTGTCGCACCAAGATTACGTGTTTACACAGAAATTGCAGGCAATGCGATTACCTTGCCAGACTTTTTCAAAAATAGATTAGATGATCATTCAAACATTATTAAAATTATCTCTGGTCTCATTATTGTCGTTTTCTTTACGTTATATACGCATTCCGGGTTTGTATCTGGAGGTAAATTATTTGAAACTGCATTCGGACTGAATTATCGATACGGCTTGATTATGGTAGCTGTTATCGTTATTTTTTACACTTTTTTAGGCGGTTACTTAGCTGTTTCAATTACTGACTTCTTCCAAGGTGTCATCATGTTGATTGCGATGGTTATGGTTCCTATCGTAGCTTTATTAAAATTAAATGGTTGGGATACATTCTCACAAATCGCAGATATGAAACCTACTAATTTGGACTTATTCAGAGGAACTACTGTTTTAGGTATTATCTCACTCTTCTCGTGGGGGTTAGGTTACTTCGGTCAACCTCACATTATCGTTCGTTTTATGTCGATTAAATCTTTTAAACTCTTACCAACTGCGCGTCGTGTTGGAATTTTATGGATGGCAGTCGGACTTGCGGGTGCATGTTTAGTCGGTTTGACTGGTATCGCATTTGTGCCAGACTACAATGTTACACTTCACGATCCAGAAACACTATTTATTATCATGAGTCAGATTTTATTCCATCCATTAGTCGGTGGCTTCTTATTAGCAGCCATTTTAGCAGCAATTATGAGCACGATTTCTTCACAACTGCTTGTAACATCAAGTTCATTAACTGAAGACTTCTATAAATTGATTCGTGGTAAAAAAGCAAACGCACAAAAACACGAAAAAGAATTTGTATTAGTCGGTCGTTTGAGTGTTATGGCTGTAGCGATTGTCGCAATTTGGATCGCATGGTCACCTAACGATACGATTTTAAACTTAGTTGGTAACGCTTGGGCAGGCTTCGGAGCTTCATTTAGTCCACTTGTTTTGTTCTCACTTTATTGGAAAGGTTTAACACGAGCTGGCGCAGTCAGTGGTATGGTAGCAGGCGCATTAACTGTTATTGTTTGGATTGTCTTCATCAAACCAATGGCTGATGTTTCAGAAATCTTCGGTATGTATGAAATCATTCCAGGATTTATTATGAGTGTCGTAGTTACTTACTTGGTCAGCAAGTTTACACAAAAACCAAGTACACGTACAGTCAATGAATTAGATGAAGTTAAACAAATTTTGCATAGCTAATTAAAAATCATTAATCAATACAATGGGCAGGAACTTCTCGTTCCTGCCCTATTTATGTTATAAGCAGCTGCATTTCCTTTTCACTTAATCTGCTAAGCTTATAGCTTAGTTGTTTGAATCATCATGTTTCGCATAAGATTGGCTAGTGATTTGACCACCATTCACAATCACATCTTCCTTAGGGAATGGCGTTTCATCAAAGAAGTGTGTTAATAAATCTTTAACACCTTTTTCAATACGTAATTGTGCTTCAACAACCATACCTGAATAATGAATAGTCATCGCATTACGCGGCATCGTTCTCCACGGATGATCTGAAGGTGCAGGTTGTGGATACCATACATCTCCACCATAGCCTTGAAGATGGTTTTCTTCTATCATTTTAACTACTTCTTCTTTGTTTACTATCTTACCGCGTGCACAGTTTACAATATAGCTGCCATCTTTCATTTGACTGATTGTATTATAATCAAATAAATCATCTGTTTCAGGAGTAAGTGGTGTTGTAATAATCAACACATCACTTTTATGCACTAACTCATCAAAATTCACATATTTTGAGAAGTCTGTATCTTCTTGGCTAGAACGTCTATAGTGAATAATATCTACGTTAAACGGTTTTAAACGTTCTCCAACTAAACGACCAATTCTGCCTAAACCAAAAATACCAATCGTTTTATTTTGAAGTTCAAAGGCATGGTTCGTTACTTGTGTTAAGTTCCAACCACCCTCTTCTGATTGGCGATGACCTTCCTCGTAATTTCTAACTAAGATTAATGTTGTCATCACAATATGTTCAGCTACACTAACCGTGTTTGAGTCTGTGACTTCTACCACTGAAATATCATGTTCGCTTGCTGCTTCTAAATCCACATGGTCAGAACCTACACCTGCAGTGATTGCTAATTTTAAGTTAGGTGCTTGTTCAATTCGTTCTTTTGTCATATATGCAGGGTAAAATGGCGCGCTAATAACAACGTCCATATCTTTAAGATGTTGATCTAAATCATCTTCTCCATCTTTCAATACGACCAATTCATGTCCACGTTCTTCTAAAAAAGGACGTAGATTTAACGCAGTATAGTCATCTAACACGTTGTTTTCTGTTTGTCCTTTTGTGGCTTCTGGAAATAGTGCTACAATTTTCATTTATATATCACCTGTTTCTAATTTTGATACATCATTGTACTTTTTCCCATCAAAATTTGTATTAAACTGTACTAGGTAGTACTTCAATATATTGTCAAAAAACATAAAAAGATGCCTTCTATGCGAAGACATCTTTATCATAATTTTATTTATTCATTTATCTTTTATAGATATGCACATTTTGTTTTTTATCATCTTTACCTTTTGTGATTAAAGCACGTGCTTGGTTACCATCTTTAATATGAATTTCATAGGCATCAATATTGCTGAAGTATTTGTCAGCTTGTTGTGCAATAAATTGTGTAATACCAGTTAATTCAGCTTTGCCATAGTAATCAATCGGTACTTCAATAATAAGGTTTTTCGGTTTTTTGCCATCAAATTTCGTTTTACCTACTGCTTGTGTAAAGTTAGGGAAATATGACTGCAAATTATCATTGAACTGTTTGAAGTTATTGTTTAAATTCTCATTCAAATCAGCTGCTTCTGATGAAGGTAACAGCACTGATTTTTCATTAATATCTTTCCAACTGTTGATACGTGTTTGACCATCATCTGCCGTTGCACCTGCAACAAATTCTCCTGGAATAATATCATTTTCTCCAGATTGAATATAAATCGCAAAGTGAATTGGAATGTTTTTCAATGCTTTATGTTCACGTAAACGTTGCAACATTTCATCGGCCATTTTTTTACCTTCTTTTTCGACTTTCGCACGGTCTAATTTCTTACTGAAGGTTGGTCCGTCTTTTTCTTTTTGGTAATAATATTCACTGTTCATCGCAAGACCAATAGTCATGCCTTTAATTTTTTTACCTTTGGTGTCACTATTGCCGTAGAAATCTTGTTCTAAGATGTTAGAAAGATAAGCAGGTGAATTTTCTGCGATTTTTTCTTCATCCTTTTCGCCATGACGAGATGGATTTAAACCAAGATTTTCATTCGCATTTTTCTCTTCTTTTTCATCTTTATCCATTTTTTCGATTTCAGATTTTGTGTATTTAGGTCCAAGATAAGCATTAATTGTTTTTTTATCTAAAAACTGACCATCTTGGTATAAGTATTCGTCAGTTGGAAAAACTGTCTTACTTTGTTCTAATAAACCATCTTCAAAGTCATCACCGTTATAGCCATTCGCCATCGTTTGCTGCAACATACCTCTTGCTTGACTTTCTTTAAATGGAAGAATCGTTCTATAGTCATCACCTTGAACGTTCTTATCTGTCGCAATGTGCTTAACAGTACTTGAATCTGATTGACTTTCTTGTTCTTTTGTTGATTTTTGTTGCTCATCCTTATTGCCACACGCCGTGAGAATCAATAAGAGAGAGATGAGTAATACACTTGTTTTCTTCATGCCCTATCTCCTCTATTGTTTATTGGTCAACTTCATTTTGTTTTTGGATAAAGTCTGCTTCAGACCAAATTTCTGTGCCTAGTTTTTCTGCTTTCGTCAATTTAGATCCAGCATCTTCACCAGCGATGACTAAATCCGTTTTCTTAGTCACACTGCTTGTCGTTTTTGCACCTTGTGCTTCCAACCATTTAGATGCTTCTGTACGTGTCATATTGTGCAGTTTACCTGTTAATACAACAGTCAGACCATTAAATTCTGAATCAGATTCTATCTCTGAAGTTCTGATACCTTTATACTTCATATTAACATTTTTTGCACGAAGTTTATCAATTAAAGCAATGATATCTTCATTATTTAAATAAGTAATTAATGAAGTCGCTAGCTTATCTCCGATATCATGGATTTCAAGCAATTCTTCTTCCGTTACTTCAAACAAACGCTCCATGTTGTCAAAACGTTCTGCGATTACTTGACTGGCTTTAACACCTAAATGTCTGATGCCTAAACCGAATAATAAATGTTCAAATGAATTTTCTTTTGACGCTTCAATCGCATTTAAAAGATTATCTGCTTTTTTCTCACCCATACGTTCTAACGGCAACAAATCATCTTTTGTAAGGTAATATAAATCTGCTACATCTTTAATAATTTCATTATCGTACAACTGCATAATCAGTTTCGTACCTAAACCATCGATATTCATCGCTTGGCGTGATACGAAGTGAATCATACCTTCGACAAGTTGTGCTGGGCATTTAGGATTAATACAACGTAATGCGACTTCTCCATCTAAACGAACTAATTCATGACCGCAACTTGGACAATGTGTCGGCATATGATAAGTTTCAGTTCCTTCTGGTCTGCGATCAGGTAAACTGCGCACAACTTCCGGAATAATATCGCCTGCTTTTTTAATCACTACACTGTCCCCGATACGAATATCTTTTTCATGAATTAAATCTTCATTGTGCAGTGAAGCACGAGAAACAGTCGTTCCAGCAACACGAACAGGTTCTAATACTGCTGTCGGTGTGACTACACCCGTACGTCCGACACTTAACTCGATATCATGCAAAGTCGTTACTACTTCTTCAGCTGGAAATTTATAGGCAATTGCCCATCTTGGTGATTTTTGTGTATACCCTAGCTCATCTTGCTCTTCAAGATCATTGACCTTAATCACAATACCATCAATATCATAGGATAAGTCTTGGCGTTTTTCAGTCCAATACTTGATGTATTCCAATACGCCTTCAATATCTGACTCACGTTTACGGTTTTGATTGGTTTTAAAACCTAACTCATCTAATTCATCTAAAGCTTCACTTTGTGATGTCGCATGGAAGTTTGTAAAGTCATTGACGCTGTATAAGAAAATACTTAAACGGCGTTTTGCTGCTAATTTTGAATCTAATTGACGTAATGAGCCAGCCGCTGCATTTCGTGGGTTCGCAAAAGCTTGTTCGCCCGCTTCTTCCTTCTCTTTATTCAAACGCTCAAAAGAAGCTTTCGGCATAAACGCTTCCCCACGCACCTCAAAAGTTAACGGCTTTTTAATTTTTAATGGAATCGCTCGAATTGTACGCAAGTTCTCTGTAATATCCTCACCAATCGTTCCGTCACCACGCGTCAACCCTTGCACAAATCTACCGTTTTCATATTTTAAAGATACCGCTAAACCATCAATTTTCAATTCGCACATGTACTCAACTTTTCCCGCATGTTCACGTACACGGGCATCAAAACGACGTAAATCTTCTTCATTGAAAGCATTAGCTAAACTTAACATTGGTGTATCATGGCGCACTTTATTAAAAGTAGCTTGTGCTTCGCCGCCTACACGTACCGTCGGAGAATCTTCTGTTTTAAATTCAGGATGTTCTTCTTCGATATGAATCAATTCATGGAGTAATTTATCATACTCACTATCTGGTACAGATGGATTATCCATCACATAATATTCATGATTATATTGATTCAATAAGCGATGCAGTGTTTCAACTCTATTGGCTAAATCGTTCATCCCTTAGTCCTCCTTCTTTTTAATCGGCGCAAAGTTCGCAAGTAAACGTTTCGGTCCTTGAGATTTAAAGATAATATCGAGTTCAACCGTACCGTTTTTCTCATTCACATTGCTGACCATACCTTCTCCCCATGCTTTGTGAACCACTTTATCACCGACGTTCCATGTTCCAGATGCCACTTCTGAGCGTTTCGTTGTACGTCTGCTTGGACCGCGTTTAACAGGTCTTTGACTGCTGGAAGCTCCTGCATAACGACTCTCTGTTCTTGCAGGCTTATTCAATAAATCTTCAGGAATTTCTTTTAAAAATCTTGAAGCTGAGTTAGATTGTGTTTTACCAAATAACGTTCTGCTCGTCGCATGTGTTAAATACAACTCTTCTTCCGCACGTGTAATCGCCACATAACAAATTCTACGTTCTTCTTCCATTTCGTGATCATCATCACTCAAAATAGAACGGATATGAGGGAAGATTGATTCTTCCATACCCATAATAAAGACTACCGGGAATTCCAAACCTTTCGCAGAATGCATCGTCATCAATGTCACACCGTTTTCAATATCCGCTTCATCGATATCTGCGACTAATGATAAATCCGTTAGGAAATTGATTAATGATTGTTCTTCAAGTGGTGTGTTTTTCTCATAATCCATAGGAACAGACATAAACTCTTCAATGTTTTCTAAACGGCTGCGTGCTTCTAAAGTCTGGTCACGTTCCAACATTTCTTTATACCCTGATTTATTTAAGACTTCTTCTACAATTTCACTGACTTCTAAGAATTCTTGTTCTTGGATTAAATTTGAAATCAATGTATAGAAATCTATCGCTTGTTTAGTCACTTTTTTGGTTAAACCGATAAAATCTGCTTCAGCTAAGGCATCAAACATACTTAAATCATTTTGTCTGGCATACGCTTGAATTTTTTCAACAGAAGATGGTCCGATACCACGTTTTGGTACGTTAATAATACGTTGTAAACTGATATCATCGTTACTATTTGCGATTAAACGTAAATAACTTAATAAGTCCTTGATCTCTTTACGGTCATAGAACTTGTGACCGCCGACCATTGTATATGGAATATTCGATTTCATAAATGTTTCTTCAAGCACACGAGATTGTGCATTCGTACGATATAAAATCGCAATATCATTGAAGGATTTATTGTTTTCACGTTGCTGACGTATAATTTCTTTTACGACATATTGTGCTTCATCACTTTCGCTTTGTGCTTGGTAATAATTAATTTTTTTACCTTCTTGGTTCGCAGTCCATAGCCCTTTCGGCTTACGTTCTGTATTATTTTTAATTACTTCATTGGCCGCATTTAAAATGACTTTCGTTGAACGATAGTTTTGTTCAAGGAAAATCGTTCTCGCATTCGGATAATCTTCCTCGAATGACAAGATGTTTTGAATATCAGCACCACGCCAACCATAAATGGATTGGTCAGAGTCACCTACGACACATAAATTTTTAAATTTATCCGCTAATAGTTTCACAAGCGTATATTGTGCTCTGTTAGTATCTTGATACTCATCCACGTGGATATATTGGAATTTATTTTGATAGTATTCTAAAACGTCTGGTACTCGTTTAAAGAGATTGATTGTAGTCATAATCAAATCATCGAAATCGAGCGCTTCATTTCGAGAAAGCTGACGTTGATAACCTGCATACACACGTGCCATCATATCAGACATAAAGTCTGTTGCTTCAATTTCAGCGTCTTCAACTGTTTTAAGTTCATTTTTCATATTACTGATGGCAGATAAGAACATACGCGGATCATAACGTTTACTGTCGATATTTTCTGTTTTCAACACATCTTTAATGACTGACTTTTGATCTGTCGGATCTAAAATCGTAAAGTTGCGCTCAATGCCGATACGATCTGCGTCTCTTCTTAAAATACGTACACACATAGAGTGGAACGTTGACATCCAAATAACTTGTGCTTCTTCTCCTACTAATTTTTCAACACGTTCTTTCATTTCTCGTGCTGCTTTGTTTGTGAAAGTAATTGCTAAGACGTTATAAGGAGAAACGCCTTTTTCATCTAATAAGTACGCGATACGATGCGTTAGAACACGCGTTTTCCCTGAGCCTGCTCCGGCCATAATCAGCAGTGGTCCTTCAGTTGTACGGACTGCTTCGCTTTGTTCAGTATTCATATTGTCTAATAACGCATTCATCTTAAGATAACTCCTTTATTTTAACTGTTTTCAATGCTTGTTTGATATCGGTATAGACTAAATTGCCGACGACAATCGTATCTGCTTCTTTCGCCGCAACTTGCGCATCGCTTAATGAGCGGATACCGCCGCCATAAAACACATGTGCTTGTTCAACATTTTGTTTTGCAGTACGAACCATTTCCATATCTCCGAACGTGCCGCTATATTCTATGTACATGATTGGAAATTGATAGACTTTATCCGTCATCAATGCGTAAGCTTCAATATCTGATTCATCTAAATCTGTTTTTGCTTGTGTTTTCACCGCGGCTTTAGAATCAGGATTTAATATGATGTACCCTTGGAATTTGATTTCATCAAAATCCATCATATGACCGTATTCTTTAAGTGCTTCTAGCAATAAGCCATTTTGGTATTGTACATCCGGGCTGTTTAAGACCATCGGGACAAAGTAGAAGTCAAAACCAGGCATGATGCTTTCTAAGTTGGAAATTTCAAGGACGAGTGGAAGCGGATAACGACGGACACGACTCATCAATTGAATGACATTGTCTTCAGTCACATTATCAGTTCCGCCAATCACAATTGCATCTGTATTTGACATACAGATTTTATCTAAATCTTCATCATTGATTGTCTTTGCAGGATCTAATTTAAATACATGTTGCCACTTTTTTATGTCGTACATTTTACCGTTTCCCTTCTTTTAAACATACATTTGATTATATCATTTTTACCACTTAGATTCTAAACGGATATGTCTAAACAAAGAAAAACAGAACCTCTCACATCATAAGATGTGCAGGCTCTGTTTTGAACTAGTCATTTGTTTCGATATTCATGCGATCTAATACGACAGTATAAGCGTCGTTACCCCATTGTAAGGAGCGTTTTACTCTGGAAATTGTCGCTGTAGAAGCACCTGTTTCTTTTTCAATCGTTGCATACGTATAGCCTTGTTTAATCATTTTAGCAACTTGAAGTCTTTGTGATAACGATTGAATTTCATTTACAGTACATAAGTCATCAAAAAACTGGTAACACTCTTCTCTATTTTCAAGCGTTAGAATCGCATCAAACAGCTCATCTAATGCTTTACCGCGTAACTTCTCAATTTGCATATCAAACAACTCCTGTTCTTTGTGTTCATCTTTATCCTATTTTAACGTACTAATACATTAAAGTGTAGTCATGACCCTTAAGAAATTGTTGCGATATACAAATTTATGGTAAACATTAGTCAGCTAAACCAGCACGTTCGAAAATTGTATCCACTTGATTTAAGTGGTGTTTTGGATCGAAGGCTTTGTCTAAGTCTTCTTTGCTTAATACATCAGTAATTTGTGAATCTTGTTCAAGCAATTCTCTGAATGGTGTTTTAGTTTCCCAAGATTCCATCGCTTTTGGTTGAACTAAGTCATAAGCTTGTTCACGTACCATACCTTTGTTAATTAATGATAATAACACACGTTGTGAATAAATTAAACCGAATGTTTTGTTGATGTTAGCCATCATATTATCTTCAAAGACTGTTAAACGATCGATGATGTTTGTGAAACGATTTAATGCATAATCTAATGCGATTGTCACATCTGGTAACATAATACGTTCTGCAGATGAGTGTGAAATATCACGTTCATGCCATAATGGAACGTTTTCGTATGCTGTTGTAATGTAACCACGGATGACACGTGAAATACCTGTAATATTTTCTGAACCGATCGGGTTACGTTTATGCGGCATTGCTGAAGAACCTTTTTGGCCTTTCGCGAATGCTTCTTCTACTTCTCGTGTTTCTGTTTTTTGCAAGTTACGTACTTCAACTGCAAATTTCTCCATAGAAGTTGCGATTAAAGCTAATGTTGCGATGTAATACGCATGACGGTCACGTTGTAATGTTTGTGTTGATACAGGTGCAAAATCAAGACCTAAGTGTTTTGTAACGTATGCTTCGATTTCAGGTGGGATATTTGCGAATGTTCCGACTGCACCACTCATTTTACCTACTTCGATTTCTTTACGTACTTCTTTAAAACGTTTAAAGTTACGTACCATTTCTTGATACCATAATGCCATTTTTACGCCGAATGTTGTCGGTTCAGCATGCACACCATGTGTACGACCCATCATTAATGTATATTTATATTTTTTCGCTTTCGCAGCTAATACTTCGATAAAACGTTCAATGTCTTTTTCCAAAATATCGTTTGCTTGTTTGATTTGGTAGCTTAACGCTGTATCTACAACGTCTGTTGAAGTTAAACCATAGTGCACCCACTTACGTTCTTCTCCTAAAGTTTCAGAAACTTGACGTGTGAAAGCAACAACGTCATGACGAGTTTCTAATTCAATTTCTTTCGCACGGTCTACATCTACACGCGCATTTTCACGGATTTTTTTAACGTCTTCTTTCGGGATAAAACCTAATTCACTCCAAGCTTCACATGCTAGGATTTCAACCTCCAACCATGCTTCATAACGATTTTGGTCTGTCCAGATTTGTGACATTTCTTCACGAGAATAACGTTCAATCATTTCATAAACTCCTATCTTAAAGTTTGATTTTAAATGTGGACGCTCACAGAACATGTACATTCTTCAAAATATCCTGCAAAACGTTCGACTTTTTACTCTTATACTCTCTATTTTAACAGAATTTTTTTCAAATGTATAAGGCTTTCCAAACTTTTATCTAAAAAGCCCAACTCGTATTTCATTTCAAAATACAAATTGGGCTTTCTGCACATTTATTGAATTTTCTTACCGACAAATTGTATATGTTGACGCTCAACTTCTATACTGCCGTCTTTATTTTCACGATAGACTGGTTTCTCAAACCGCTTCACTGGCATATAGCCCGCTTCACGCATACGTGCTAAACATTCTTGAATCGTTTCGTTTTCTGCTACTTCAAATTTCATCTGTATCATACGCCTTCAATCGTTTACTTCTAATACCTTTAACCCAGAAGCCGCCATGTAATGTTCGTGCTTCATAGGCAATGACGAATGCTTTGTCATCAAGTTGTTTGATCGTATCCATCAACTTAAGTTCAAAGCGTCTTGGTGTCAGAATTTGCATGACTAAACGTTCGCCGTCTCGACCATAAGCTGGGAAGTGTGTGACACCGTAACCTAAATTTCTAAGTTGTGTCGGTAAATCTAATTCGTAATTGGCTGTTGTCACATTGACTACAGAATAACCTAATGCAAGTTTCTCTTCAATTTTCATACCGACAATAATGCCGACAGAGAAACCAAACGCATAAGCTACAATATTTTGGAATTTATCCAAGTTAGCCATCACTAAGCCTAATCCGATAATATAGATTAACACTTCAAGGAAACTAACCGCTGCTGCGACATAACGGTAACCTTTTAAGGTAAGAATCGTACGAACTGTGAGACATGTCACATAAGCAACGTTAATGATAAAAATTGAGAGCAGCATCAGCCATGGATTTGCTGAAATTACTGACAAAATATATTACCTCTTTTCAAATTGAAATCTAGCTTATTTTATCAGTCGACTGATTATTTGTCACTCTTTTTCTTTCGATGATTCTGATTTTGGCCAAGTGTAGCGTGTGTATGCTAATTCTCGCTTATGCGCATTTCTTAAGTAGTGGCCTTCAATTACTTTTTGATCTTTTTCAGACACAGGTTTGCCTTCTAAATAATCATCAATCGCATCATAAGTCACGCCTAATGCTTCTTCATCTGGAAGTTGCGGTTTGTCATCTTCTAAATCAGCAGTCGGCACTTTTTCATAAAGATGTTTCGGTGCATTTAAGTATGCCAATAATTGACGCCCTTGTCGCTTATTTAAGCCGAATAGAGGCGCTATATCTGCAGCGCCATCGCCATATTTTGTGAAGAAGCCTGTAATATTTTCTGCAGAATGATCAGTTCCGATGACAATACCGCTTTGGTTTGCCGCAATCGCAAATTGAACTTTCATACGTTCACGTGCTTTTTCATTACCGCGTTGAAAGTCTGTTAATTCAAATCCAGCTTCATTCAATGCATTAACACTTTGATCAACTGCCGGTTTAATATTAACCGTGACAGTTTCATCTGGTTGAATGAACTTCAAAGCATCTTCAACTTCATCTGCGTCTTTTTGTACACCATATGGTAACTTAACTGCGATAAAGCGTACATTTCTGCCTTCTTCTCGTAGCTGTTCTACCGCAATTTGACACAAACGACCGGCAAGTGTTGAATCTTGGCCGCCTGAAATACCCAATACTAACGATTGGATAAAACCATGACTTTGAACATAGTGTTTAATAAAGTGAATGAGTTCATGGACTTCACTTTCACTATCGATGGATGGTTTAACTTTCATTTCTTTAACAATAATATCCTGCAATTCACTACTCATGTCGTTCCTCCATTTCTTTGACATCTTCTGCGACTTCAAAGATTTTTTGTTGTTTGTTATCCCAACATGCTTTACTTAAATCAACAGGGTACTCTTGAGGGTTTAAGAAACGTTTGTTTTCTTCCCATAGATGTTCTAAATTTGTTTTTAAGAAGGCTTGGGCTGTTTTTTCGTGTGGTAATTCATAAACTAATTTACCTTCAGTATAGATATCTTTATGCAGATCAATCGCTTCGAATGATTTTACTTTCTTACTTTTATACGTATGCACTGGGTGGAACAATTTCAATGGTTGTTCTGCATATGGATCTTCATGTGCAAGTGTAATATAATCCCCTTCTGCTTTACCTGTTGCTTTATTAATAATACGATAAACATTTTTCTTACCAGGTGTTGTTACTTTCTCCGCATTGTTTGATAGTTTAATACGATCTTGGTACTCACCTGATTCATCTTCTACAGCAACAAGTTTATAAACTGCTCCTAATGCTGGTTGATCATAACCTGTGATTAACTTCGTACCTACACCCCATGAGTCGACTTTCGCACCTTGTGCTTTCAAACTCATGATTGTTTCTTCGTCTAAATCGTTAGATGCAATGATTTTCGCATCAGTGAAACCTGCTTCATCTAACATTTTACGTGCTTCTTTAGATAAGTAAGCAATATCACCTGAATCTAAACGTATACCGATAAAGTTGATTTTATCGCCTAATTCTTGTGCCACTTTAATCGCTGTCGGCACACCTGATTTTAACGTATGGAAAGTATCTACTAAAAAGACACAGTCTTTATGACGCTCTGCATATTTTTTAAATGCAACATATTCATCACCATAAGTTTGTACAAAAGCATGCGCATGTGTACCGGATACAGGAATACCGAATAATTTACCCGCTCTGACATTACTTGTAGAATCAAAACCGCCGATAATAGCTGCTCTTGCTCCCCATAATGCTGCGTCTTCTTCTTGTGCACGTCTTGTACCAAATTCCATTAATAAGTCGTTAGGTGCGACTTGTTTAATCCTGCTTGCTTTTGTCGCAATCAACGTATGGAAGTTAACGATATTTAATAAAATCGTTTCAATTAATTGTGCTTGAATTAATGGCGCCTCTACCCTTACTAAAGGCTCATTATTAAAACATACTTCGCCCTCTTCCATTGCTCGAATGTTTCCAGTAAAGCGCAAGTCTTTCAAATAATCTAAAAAGTCATCTTGGTAACCAATAGATTTTAAATATGTTAAATCCGTTTCAGTAAAATGGAAATTTTCGATAAATTGAATAATTCTGCGTAATCCATTAAATACAGCATAACCGCTGTCGAATGGCATCTTGCGGAAATATAAATCAAAGACCGCCTTTCTTTCATGAACATTATCATACCAATAACTTTCAGCCATATTAATTTGGTATAAGTCATTATGAAGCATTAAGCTGTCATCTCTAAATTGATACATAACTTTCTCCCCAATCAACCTTTTTTGTTTAGTTTATCACATTCTTATAGGCTTTTATACATTCCCCGTTAGGGGGTATGTCATTCTTCGTACAATTGTACCGAAATTGAAATTAAATCAATTAATTTTGTAAATACTTTTTTATTAATGTAATAATTTTGTCAGATTTAGTTGGATTTCTATATTTTGTGTGACATCTTTACTAGGGGTTTTCCCTTATTACTCCTATAATAAAGATGAGGTGAAGAAAATGTTATTAGAGAAAGCGACTGAATTTATTCACACAATGTATCGAGAGTTGAATTATGACGAAAATGTTATTCAAGAGAGATTAGAAGCAATCGAAAAGGAAATTAACGAAACTGGCACGTATCACCATACGACGGAAGAACTAACATATGGTGCACGTATGGCCTGGCGTAATTCCAATCGTTGTATCGGACGATTATTTTGGGAAACGTTAATCGTTCAAGATGCACGTGACGTCAAAGACAATGATGCCTTTATCGAATCTATCCACAAACATTTAGACGAAGCGACAAACGGTGGAAAAATTCAATCTTACATTACGATTTATGCGCAAGAAGAAGATCATCCGCCTATCATCTATAATAATCAATTAATTCGCTATGCAGGTTATGAAGATGCTGGGGATCCTGCGGAACGCGAGATGACTAAAACTGCACAACACTTAGGTTGGCAAGGTGCAGGTACAGATTTTGATGTCTTACCATTGATTTATAAATTGCCTGGTGAGCGCTTCCCGCGCCTGCATGATTTACCTGAAGAACTGGTCCTAGAAGTTCCAATCGAACACCGCCATTACCCTAAACTTGCTGACTTAGGATTGAAATGGTATGCGGTACCGATTATTTCTAGTATGGATTTAAAAATCGGCGGTATTACTTATCCAACAGTACCATTTAATGGCTGGTATATGGTAAATGAAATTGCTGTACGTAATTTTACTGACACATACCGCTATAATTTAATAGAAAAAGTTGCAGAAGCGTTTGAATTTGATACACTTAAAAATACTTCATTCAATAAAGATCGTATTATGGTAGAACTGAATGATGCAGTGTATCATTCGTTTAAAAAAGTAGGTGCATCGATTGTCGATCACCTAACAGCTGCTAAACAATTCGAACACTTTGAATCCAATGAAGCAAAAGCCAATCGTGAAGTTACTGGAAAATGGTCTTGGCTCGTACCATCACTGTCACCTACTCTGGTTTCGAACTATCATCATGGGTATAAAAATGTGATGAAAGAACCAAATTTCTTTTATAAGAAACCAGCAGAAACAACTGGGTGCCCTTTCCATTAACTGTGCGTCACATCAAAGGGGAAATGCAAAAATGAATTTATATTATTTAGGTCCAAGGGGTACATTTTCATATCTTGCTTCTAAAAAGTATTTAACAGAAACAGAAGCTGACTATCATCCAAAATCCAACTTATATGAAGTCGTTCAAGCGGTTCAAAATGACTCAGATAGCATTGGTATCGTACCGATTGAGAATTCAATTGAAGGCACAATCAACATCATCGCAGATGGCTTAGCACATCAAAATATATACGCTATTGGTGAAATCCATTTAAATATCCAATTCGGATTATATGCTTTAGCTGGTACACCAATTGAAGCGATTGATACAGTGTATTCTATCGCACCTGCAATCAGTCAAACTAACCAATTTATCCAGCGTCATCAATTTCAAATCGGCTATTCAGAAAGTACCGTTCAAAGTTTAGATTTTATTGATGAACATACGGGCGCGATTGCACCGCTAGGTATCAATGAAGATCATCGTCTAGAAGCAATTGAACAAAATATTGAAGATTTTCCACATAATGTGACCCGCTTCTTAATCATAGGTAATCACTTAACTATCGCTGAAGATGCGACAGACACTGTATTAATGATTACACCAGAACAAGATAGAGCCGGGTTGCTTGCGAATATTTTAAATACATTCGCAATTTTCAATATCAACTTATCTTGGATTGAATCACGTCCGCTTAAAACACAATTAGGCAGATATCGCTTCTTTGTCCAAGCCGATGCTACGCTTAATTCTGAATTAGACAAAGTGATTAAAATACTTGAAACCTTAGATTATCAAGTGAAAATCATCGGTTCTTTCAAGAAACAAACTAAATAAGATATATTCTAAATAAACTGGGTCGAACCTTGCTTTCAAAGTTCGACCCAGTTTTATTATTGTTATTCTACTTCAATCAGATAGTTCATTTTACTATTTGAATAAGTTTTTAATATAAGAGAATTTCCCTTTGTAAGGCGGGAATATTATTCCAGATTCTAAGCGTGTAGTTTTATAAATATATGATTTCTCGTGTGTGAATGTATAGAACGAATACTTACCATGATACTTACCGAAACCAGAAGCGCCTACACCGCCGAATGGCAGATTTGGATTCGCTAACTGCATTAACGTATCATTGATAGCACCGCCGCCAAAGGATAGTTCATTTAAGACACGATCCGTATTATTTTCATCTTCACTGAACAAATAGAGTGATAACGGACGTGTTCGTGCTTGAATAAATTCGACCGCTTCATCAAATGTTTGATACGTCAACAACGGTAAAATCGGTCCAAAGATTTCTTCTTCCATCACTGAATCTTGTGGAGTCACGTTATCTAATACCGTTGGCGCAATATAACGTGAAGGTTCATGTGTTTCACCGCCGATAGCCACTTTATCTTGATTGTCCTGAATCAACGCTTGTAAACGCTCAAAATGCTTATCATTCACAATGCGTCCGAAATCTTCACTTTTATCCGGTTCTTTGCCATAGAACTCTTTAATAGTACCTTGCAAGGCTTTGATCAAGTCTGCTTTGACCGACTCATGGACCAAGATATAGTCAGGAGCTACACATGTTTGACCCGCATTGATAAATTTTCCAAACGCAATACGTTCACTTGCGACTTTCAAATTTGCTGTCTCATCTACAATAACCGGTGACTTGCCGCCAAGTTCTAACGTCACAGGTGTCAAATGACGACTTGCTGCTTCATATACAATACGTCCGACACGTTCACTGCCTGTAAAGAAAATATAATCAAATGGTTGTTCTAACAAGACTTGTGTCTCTTCAACACCGCCTTCAACTGAAGTAATATAAGCTGATTCAAATGCTTCTTCAACGACTTTTGTAATCACAGAAGCTACATTCGGTGTCAGCTCTGAAGGTTTGATAATTGCTGTATTACCAGCTGCGATCGCACCAATTAAAGGTTCAAATACAAGTTGAACTGGATAGTTGAAAGGTCCGATAATCAAAACTGTGCCTAATGGTTCTTTTTTAATATAACTTTTACTCGGGAACAAATAGAGCGGCGTGTTCACTTGTTTCGTTTTCGCCCATTTATGTATATCTTTACGAGCGGCACTGATACTTTTTAATACGACACCGATTTCGGTCGCATACGCTTCTACTTTATTTTTTCCTAAGTCTAAATGCAATGCGGCTAAAAGTTGATTTTCATATTTATTAATCGCATGTTTCAATGCTTTAAGTTGTTTTCTACGGTATTTAATATCTTTAGTAATATGCGTTTTAAAATACCCTTGGCAGTCTTTAAATTTTTCCTCGATTGATTTCAAAGGTTCTCTAACTCCTTTCGTACAATTATCCTTGTTACTCAATTTTACCCTAATTTTAATCTTTTATAATGATTTTATTACTTTTACCAACACTTCAATTACCAAAATTTATAATAAAAAACTGGAAAAAGCAAGATGACACAATGAATGCTTGTTTGTTTATCATCTTAGCCCATTCCAGTTTAATCTATATTCATGCATAAACAGCGTCTAACTGCTTATGATAATGTTTCAGTGATTGGCGGTACGATTTGTTTCTTACGAGATACTACACCTGGTAAGAATGCTGTGTTGTTATCTAACTCAACACCAAATGCTTGCGCAATTTTATCTTTGTCTTCACCTAATACTAAGATAGCTGAATCACTATTTAAAATATCTGTCGCAACTAATACGAAGATATCATATTCAGCATTATTTAATGTTTCAGTGATAGCTTGTTCTAACTCAGCTTGACGGCCTAAAATTTCATTTAAGTCTACTGTGTTAACTTGGCCGATACGTACTGTGTAATCACCCATGTTGAATGATTTTGCATCTGCATTGATTAATTCAACTGCTGTTTTATTCAATGTAGAAGCACCTGCTTTTAACATTTCTAAACCGTATTCTTGTGCATCTACACCAGCAATTTTTTCTAATGCTTTTGCTGCGTCTTTATCTTGCTCAGTGCAAGTTGGTGATTTGAATAATAAGCTGTCTGAAATGATGGCAGATAACATTAAACCAGCGATTTCCGGTTTGATATCAAAGCCTTTTTCATTGAACATTTTGTATAAAATTGTTGCTGTGCAACCTAGTGGTTCTGCACGGTAGCATAACGGACCAGCTGTGTGGAAGTTAGCGATTCTGTGGTGATCCACAACGTGGCGGATATTGGCACCTTCAATTGAATCTGCACTTTGTTGGAATTCGTTATGGTCTACTAAAATAACGTCTTTACCTGTTAAATCATCTGATAATAATTCTGGTGCTTCTACTTTAAAGTAATCTAAAGCATATTGCGTTTCAGGGCCCACTTCACCTAAGCGATATGCTTTCGCAGAAGTATTGCCGTTTAATTGTTCAAATTCAGCCATAATGATGGCAGAGTTAATTGCGTCTGTATCTGGACTTTTATGCCCGAAAATATAAGTACTTTCCATGTCCTGAGACACTCCTTGTCATTAATTATTGTAATTCATACCTATTTAATCCTATTTTATCACGAGTCTATTCTGTTATTCTACCTTCGCACCTAAGACATTTTTAAAATGTTCTAAGGCAAAGTTATGACCTTCTGGATTAAACGATGCAACACCTTTTGTCGGTATAGTGATTACATACCCTTTATTATAACCGGAAATAGCTGTATGCAGTACACAAATATCTGTACATACACCAACAATTTCGATTTCAGTAATACCGCGTTCACGTAATAAACTATCTAAAGGTGTACCAAAGAAAGAATCGTAGCGGCGTTTATCTAAATAATGCACATGTTCATGTGATTCAATTTTTTCATAAACATCTTTAACTTTACCGTATAAATCTCTTCCTGAAGTGCCTTCGATATTATGCGGCGGGAATAATTTACTTTCTGGATGATACGGATCGTTTTCATAATGCAGATCCATCATGACAAAGATTGCTTCCCCTTCTTTATCATACGCTTCCATACGTTCTGCGATAAAATTGTCTAGCGCCTGACCAGGTTCTCCACAAGTCAACTTGCCGTCCGGTGCGACAAAATCATATGAATAATCTACAACAATTAAAGCTTTTTTTGCCATAATGCGTTACCCCCAATTTTGTGATATCTTGTTAATTAATAGGATAACCTAAATTTGACAAATTATCGAGTTTACCCCGTTTTATACAAACAATGAAATAAAGAAAGCAGGTCAAAACCATGTTGATATACCCAACTGAATTCGGATTAACAGGTCAAAATAAACATAAGGATACAAAAGCATTACAGCATGCATTAAATCTCGCAAAACAACATCCAGGCAGTATGATTTTTGTGCCGAAAGGAGAATTTCATGTCAAACGTGCCTTAACGATTTATGAAGGCACGACATTATTCTTACATGAAGAAGCAATTATTAAGCGTCAAGGCAAAGATGCATTACTTAAAAATGGGATGCGAAATGGACTTTATCATGGTTATACCGGCAATAGCCATATCACAATTATCGGCGGTACATTCGATATGAACGGCAGTCGTTTTCCAGACAACAACACTGCGATGTGCTTAGGTCACGCGCAAAGTATTGTATTATATAATATCCGCTTCAAAGACATCGTCGGCGGTCACGCAATTGATGCATGCGGTGTTGAAGATACGCTGATCACACGCTGCAGTTTCGAAGGCTTTTTAGATATTGATGGTGATCGCAGCTTTTCTGAAGCAATACAACTTGATATTCAAGTACCAGGTGCTTTCCCTAAATTCGGAACGCGAGATGGTACAATTACAAGAAACACTATGGTTTCTGAATGCTATTTCGGTCCTTCAGAAACACCAGGCTTCAAGAGTTGGAATCGCGCAATCGGTTCACATGCAACACGTCACAATCAGTTTTATCACGATATTTTTATCTATCGCAACACATTCCATCAGACACAAGATTTTGCGTTGACACCTTTTAAAGCACACAGCTTATATATCATGGACAATCATTTCTTAAATTGTGCTGGCGGCGTGCGTTTTTTAGGCACGAAAGATGATAAAAACACTGCAGATGTACTGACTGGACAACGTATGGGAGCTCAAGGCGGTCGTGAACTTTATATTATTAATAACCAGTTTGAAGGGCCTATGACCAAAGACGCGATTCATATTCGCGGTTACTATAATACGCAGCACAAAGATGTATTAATTGCTGAGAATCAGTTTGATACATCACAAACTTTAACATTGCATGATATTGATGGTCTGTATTTAGATCAACCAGAACTAAAACCTGCACAAATCAAACGTCGCAACCTTTCACACATCTATCAATCACCAACACTTAAATCATAATTAAAATTAACATAAAAGAAGGAGATAGGTTTAAAGTACAATACTTTAGCCTATCTCCTTTATTATTATTTAAGTGGTTTTAATGGTTCGCTAATATCTATACCTAATGCATATGGCATTAAGAAATAAACTACTAATATAATGAGAACTGCACTGATTAAGTTGACCCAGAAGCCGACACTTGCCATTTTCTTAATAGAAATCAAACCTGTCCCGAAGACAATGGCGTTCGGTGGTGTACCGACTGGCATCATGTAAGCACAGTTTGAAGCCATTGCGGCTGGCACCATTAATAATAATGGGTGCACGCCGATTGCGACAGATAGTGTTGCTAAAATTGGTAAAATCATAGTCGCAGTCGCTGTATTGGATGTAACTTCTGTTAAGAATAACACAAACATAGTGATTACAATCACGATGAGTAAAGGACTGACACCATTTAATGCTGTCAATTGTGCACCTAACCATTTCGCTAAGCCGCTCTCTGAAATACCTTTTGCTAGAGCTAAACCGCCTCCGAATAAGATCAGTACGCCCCATGGCAATTCTTTCGCAACTTCCCAGTCAATAATGCGTTTGTATTTTTTATTATTTTTAGCTGGAATAATGAATAATAAAATTGATACGAACATCGCAATCGTACCATCTTGAACAAGTGAGGTCGGTCCCCATTGTTTGAGTAAAAACTCTCTGATAATCCATAAAATACTTGCTATGGTAAAGACAGTGAAAACAACTTTCTCTTCAAATGTGACTTTGCCTAATTCTTTCAACTTGGTTTTGATTAAATCATCACCGCCAGGCAAATGTTTCAATTCTTGTTTAAAGGCAACAAAACGTAAGTAAACCCAAGCCAAGAATAATAAGATAATAACTGTCGGAATACCAATCAACATCCATTTCGCAAAGCTGATTTCTTCACCGAATGCTGTATGGTATTGCCCTTTCAAAATAATTAAAGGCGGTGTTCCAATCAATGTTCCCATACCGCCAATCGTTCCTGCATAACCGATCGCAAGGACTAATGACTTTTCAAATTTAGATAAATTGTGTTTATGATGTTCTTTATCGTTCAAAGCTTTCGCTTCTGCGATAATCGCTAAGCCGATTGGAATCATAATCATTACTGCTGCTGTATTAGATACAAACATTGATAAGCCGCCAGTTGCTAACATAAAGCCTAATAAAATTTTCCCAGTACTTGTTCCGATACTATTGATAATAATTAAAGCTACGCGTGTATGTAAGTTCCATCTTTCCATCGCAATCGCAAGCACGAAGCCGCCTAAGAATAAGAAAATAATATCATTACCATATTCAGAAGTAACTTGTGCAGGATCCATGACATGACCTATCGGCATCAGCACTAATGGCATTAAGCTGGTTGCCGGAATAGGAATCGCTTCTGTAATCCACCACACCGCAATCCATGCAGTACTTGCTAAAACGAAAACCCCTTGATGTGATAAACCTTCAGGATGTACAAACATTAAAATCAACGCAAAGAGTACAGGTCCTAAAATCAAACCTATTAATTGGCCTAAGTTATAAGATTTTTGTTTCTTTGGTTGAGAAAAGAATGTCAGACGTCCCGGTATGCGAAAAGTTGTTTGATGTGAATGACGCATAACCAATCCCCCCTTGAATTCAACATGTTTTACTTTAAATCAATCGAAAATTAAATCTGATACTGATTTAAAGCACCCCTGTACATGTTGTTTTTTTAATTTTATCACAAAAATCCGTATATTTAACCAAAATCATGCAAACGGTTACATAACCTTTTATAATTCATATGATAAATAATTCTTATAACATTTCCATAAAAAAACCAGCACCTATCAAAAGACGCTGGTTACTCTATAGCATTTACAACTGTTTTACTTTAATCAAAAATGACACAGACACCTTGTGCAGCATGTTGTTTGTCATCTGTTAATGTCAGTTGACCTGTTTCTTTATTACGTTTTAAAACAGTCACTGGAGAATCCCCTTCTTGATGTGCACATACAATATATTGATCATCATCTGAAATATTGAAGTCACGTGGGAATTCACCGCCAGTTTTCACGATTTCAACTAATTTTAATGCGTCACCTTTGTCGCTGACTTCGAATACTGCAATACTGTCGTGACCACGGTTGCTGACATATAAGAAACGTTGGTCATGAGATAAATGTACTGCAGCCAGTTTCGTTGCTTCTCTGAAGTCATCTGGAATCGTTACATAAACGCCTACTTCTTCAAAATGGCCGTCATCATATTTGGTAACACTCACTTTATTTGAAAGTTCATGTACAACATATGCATAAGGTTGATTTTCATGGAATGCGATATGGCGTGGGCCATAACCTGCAGTAAATTCAGATACCGCTGCTTCATGATAGCCTTCTTCATCATATGTGTAGCTGACTACTCTGTCTGTACCTAAATCGCATGCAGCAACATATTTTTTATCTGGAGTTTGTTGCACATAATGGACATGTGCATGTTCTTGACGTTCATGCGGGCCTGTCGGATATTTATGTTCCAACTCTTCAATTAAACGTACAACTTCACCTGTTGCTGCATCTAATTCGTATAAACGTAAAAGTCCTGCACTATAGACCGCTTCAAATAAATAATTGCCATCTTCTGATACAGAAATATAACATCCTGTGCCTTCGACAGAGTCTAAGCATTTATTAAGTAAAGTCAATGTGCCGTCATTTTCAACTCTGAAACTTGCGACACCGCAGCGTTCGCCTTCTTTCGTAATCGCATATAAAAATTGATTGTGGCGTGCAATAAAAGTAGAAGCCTCAATTTCATAGGCAGTCGCAACTTCAGTGACTGCTGCTTTGTCTTCGTCTAGTACGAAGCGGTAAATCCCTTTACCCTCTTTCTTTGTGTAAGATCCAATATAACCTGATTTCGTCATATTATTACCTCCTCATCTTACCTCCTATTGTACGGGATTATTCTGAAAAATGATAATAGTTCAATTCTGAAACGGTTTTCTTCTGCTAAACTATTAATTACAGTTGAAAATACGAACAAGTGTTCGTATAATGAAATTATCAACTCTTACTCAAGCAGGTGATAGTGATGGAAACGTCTAAAGAAGAAACAGACTATCGAAAAATTCCACGGGAGGAACTCGATGCGAATATCCCGATGGGCAGAGGCATGGTGAAATGGGCACCTTTTGCGACATTGCCCGAACAGTTTGAACGTCTGCATCAATATGCGGTGGATCAAACTAAGATAGAACGCCCTATTTTATCTGAAGATCAAATTCATGAATTGAACCAACAGATTCATATCGCATTTCAAGAACAATGTCCCATTCGTGTGCGCTACTTTAAAGGAGGTTGGATACAGACTATCAAAATGATGCCAGACAAAATCAATTACTTAGATCAAGTATTAATCGGTATCAATTTGAAACAACAGCAGCAAATTAAACTTTCTTTGCTTGATATTGTCCAAATCACATTATGTCGTAACGCTTCTTAGCCTTTTAGGCTCATGAAAAAAGCACTTGCTGAATTCAACTCAGCAAGTGCTTTTACATTAATTCTATTACAATTAATTACTGTTGCCTGATTCAATATCAGCAACGATTTCTTTTGTTCTTCTTTCGATATCTTCAAAGTCTTTCTTGAAGATGAAAGCAAATACAGCCACACCTACGCCAACTACAACTGACACGATAAGTGCTAAACTGAAGAAGAATTTAAAAAAGCCTTTAATAAAGTCTAACATTTTGATTTCACCTCTATAAAAATAATCGCCTGCATGCTCTAATAATAGCATACTTAAATTGGTCATTAAAACATATACCCTATATTAAAAAAGCTAAAGCATGTCTAAAGCCATTATACTAAAAAGAGGCTAACCGAAAAAGGTTAACCTCTTAAAATCACAAGAATTACGTATTACGCGCCTCTCCACCATCTGTAAACAGCGGCATATGCTTTATTATAATAATCTTGTACCATATGAATCACCTCTAAACGTAATCTATCTTCGTTTCAAGTGACATTTACAAACCGTATTTACAGTTTTTTCTCTACATATATATTATAATATGGTTTGATTTCCCAAGTCTATTAATAAATAATTACATTCTTGTAACATTATCAAGAGAAACATTAAGGGGTTATTTTGAATGCAAAAAGTACACTCAGATATTATGACATTTCGAGGATCACATTATGATTTAGGTGTTGAAACAGGCAAGTGGATGAAAACAACTAAACTCATGCAAAATAGAGAAAAAGAATGGAAGAAACGCTTACCACGCTTTGATATCGATGTTAATGAAACACATGCAATTTTCCAACAATATGCACCGCAAATTTGGGAAGAATTAATGGGTATGCGTGAAGTGCTTGAATTACCGATTAGACAAATTGTTTTTAATTTTGCACACTATCGCTTTACACCTATTAAGAAAGACAGTGGCTGTACAGTCTTTCTTGGCGACAATTATTTAGTGCGCAATTATGACTATCACCCTGCCACATATGATGGTCGCTATTTATTATATGAACCAAATGACGGTGGATTAGCCCAAATTGGTCCTACTTCTCGCGTCACAGGCAGAATGGATGGGCTTAATTCTGCGGGTCTCGCTATGGGCTATAATTTTATGCATCGTAAACATCCGCAAGACGGGTTTGTTTGTTATATGATTGGACGCTTAATTTTAGAACTTTGTCGTGATACAGATGAAGCCATTCGTTTATTAAAAGAAATTCCTCATCGTAGTTCATTCAGTTATATTATGATGGATAAACATAATCAACACGCGATTGTAGAAGTGACACCTAGAGGTCTAGATGTACGTTATGATCGTACGTGCACTAACCATTTCAAGTTGCTGACGCATGAAAATCGTAACTACACCAAAGAATCTAAAGCACGATTAGCTAAAACTTTAAAACAAACAGATATCCATATGGATAAAATGAAAGCTTTTGAAGTTTTTAATGATCCGCAATATGAAATTTACAGTAAGCTCTTCAGCAGCTGGTCTGGTACTATTCATACATCTATGTATCAACCAGAAACAATGAAAGCTTGGATCAGTTTAGGCGAAAATCAAACACCTGTATGCATTGATTTTAATCAATGGCTTAACCACAACGAACTAGATATTACCTCTCTTCATGGCGAAATTGATACAGACATTGCCTTCGCATCTGAATAATAGATTAAAAGCGGAAAGACACTGTGCTAAAGTCTTTTCGCTTTTATTTTTATCTGCTCTATTAGAAAAAGCAAGACTTTACTTGATTTAAGAATATCTTGAAATTCTTTATCCCAATCTAAATTAACTCCCAACCCACTTCTTTTATTAAAAGTATTCGCAAAAAAGTTTGATACATTTTGTTTTATTTTTCATATTTGAGTTATATAAGTTATAATTGATTAATTAAGTTGATAGTCTTCAATCATAATCAACATTCAAAATTAAATACTCGAGAGGAGTTCTCCTATGTTTTTAGCTTGGAACGAGATGAAACGAAATAAATTAAAATTCGGATTAATCATCGGTGTGCTGATTATGATCAGTTACCTGCTCTTTTTACTTTCAGGCCTTGCGAGCGGTTTAATTAATATGAACCGTGAAGGTATAGATAAATGGCATGCAGATGCGATTGTCTTAAATAAAGATGCGAATCAAACTGTCGCTCAATCTGTCTTCGATACAAAAAAAACAAAAAATACATTTAAAGAATCCGCATTACTCAAACAATCTGCCGTTATTGTTTCTAATGGTCAAAAAGAAGAAAATGCCCTCTTATTCGGCGTATCCAAACAATCATTCTTAATTCCTAAATTACTAGAAGGACATAAATTTAATAAAGATAATGAGGTCATCGCAGATGAAACTTTAAAAGATAAAGGCTTTAAAATCGGCGATAAATTATCTTTATCCCAATCAGATGAAAAGCTGAAAATTGTTGGATTTACGGAAAGCGCAAAATATAACGCATCACCTGTATTATTCGGTAATTATAATACAATTCAAAGTATCAACCCGAAATTAACCAAAGATAAAACGAATGCTGTGGTGGTTCGTGACAAAGATTGGAAAGATAAATCACTCAATTCTGATTTAGAAGCAGTCAGCATTGAAAACTTCGTTGAAAATTTACCTGGTTACACTGCACAAAATCTGACACTTAACTTTATGATTACTTTCTTATTTATTATTTCAGCAACAGTCATCGGTATTTTCTTATATGTCATTACACTTCAAAAAACAAACTTATTCGGTGTATTGAAAGCACAAGGTTTCACAAATGGTTACTTAGCTAAAGTCGTTTTAGCACAAACCTTTATGATTTCTTTAATCGGTACATTAATCGGGTTAGCACTGACACTAATCACAGGTGCCTTTTTACCGAATGCTGTGCCTGTCGCATTTAATCCTGTGACATTAATCATCTATGGACTTGTCTTGATTGTCGTATCACTCATTGGAAGTCTGTTCTCTATTTTAACGATCCGTAAAGTAGACCCATTAAAAGCCATTGGATAAAAAGGAGTGAAAATACTAATGTTAGAGTTTAAAGACGTCACGAAGCGTTTTAAAGATGGTAATAAAATTATCGAAGCTGTTAAACCAACGACAGTACAATTTAATAAGACCGAACTCGTCGGCATCATCGGCCCCTCTGGATCAGGAAAAAGTACGTTCTTGACGATGGCCGGAGCATTACAAACACCGACTGAAGGTGAAATTTATGTGAATGGCCAAGCCATTACACATCTTTCTCAAAAGCAATTAGCACATACGCGTATGAACGAAATCGGCTTTATCTTGCAAGCCACAAACTTGGTTCCTTTCTTAACAGTCAAACAGCAATTTACCTTGTTGAAAAAACAAAAGAAAGATGTGCTAAGTGATGAAGCACTGACTAACTTATTAGAACGATTAGGTTTAAGTGAAGTTCAAAATAAGCTGCCAAGCGAAATTTCTGGCGGCCAGAAACAACGTGTTGCGATTGTTAAAGCATTATATACGAATCCATCTATTATCTTAGCCGATGAACCTACCGCTTCACTAGATACTGAAAATGCGATGGAAGTCATGAACATCTTAAAGAAAGAAACCAAGGAATTAAATAAAACCTGTCTTGTCGTAACACACGATGAACGTTTAATGAAATTCTGCGATAAAGTATACCAAATGGAAGACGGCATTTTAGCACAACAACAAACAGAATCCAGCACATTATAATTGAATAGAAATATAGACAAAGAAAAACGATTTTCATCTAACATTTGATGAAAATCGTTTTTTTGTTGAAACGTTCATTATTCGATTGTGATATTACCTTTATTCGTATAGAATTCTAAAACATTTTCACCCTTACCGACTTTATCATTTTTAAAGTGAGGATTTTTTACCAACTTCTTACCTTCAGCAGGATTTAATCTTAACAGTGTATCTTTCGGCGGGTGTAAATAGCTTAACGTAATATTGCCACTTTTCGTTGAGGCTTTAATATCACAAGAATTCGCCATCTTTGAGAAATTGATATGACCCGTACCTAATATAAAAATACTTTCTTTTACTAATGAATGATCTCCACTGATACCGCCAGAATGAATTTTGAAATTGCCGTTTTTTAACGTACTATTTTCAAATGCCAACTTACTGCTCTCTGATTTCATATCTACACTTTCCAACTTGGAATCTTTAATATGTACATCTGAAATGTTATTCCAAATTGTGGTTGTCGCAGCTTGTACACCATCCAATTTAATTGCGCCGATATCTGTTGAAATATTAATATCATTTAATTGTTTCTTTGGTACCTCGACAATCATTTCTTGTTTCGTTCTTTTGTATGGATTAATATTAGGCGCTATTTCATCCTTTTTATCTTCAGAAATTTTAAGGATATGATTATGTTCTGAGAAATTAATAGGACGTTGTCCTTTATATTTAAGCTTCAATTCCTTACCTTGTACAATTTTGATGTCTGCACGATTGCCGCTGATTGAAATATCTTGAATGTCTTTATTATGAAATGTCTTTTCAACACGCTCCTCTGGCAAATTACTTTGATCATGAACAAACCAGACTAAAGTGCCGAGTGAGAAGAAAGCAACAAACGTGATCATGCCGATTAATAAAAGTTTTCTCATGCGCTTATGCTCCCTCTAATCAATTTCAAATTCCAACGTAAATACTTCAGAATTAATTTATAAATCACTTCAACCAATTTGAAGATAAAGACAATAAAGATAATTCCAAGACCTGTGTAACTAAAGGCAAATAAGAAATCGCTGAAAACAAATTGTGAAAATCCGCTCATCACATTCGCTACAAATAAGATGATTGGAGATAATAAAAGTACGAGCGAAGCAAGCAATAATATAATCATAAATATAACCACAAAGAATAATGGAATCAATATGATAATTAAAGATAAAATGCCTAGACCTAACGTAGCGAGAACAGCTTTGGTGACATTTTGTGCGTTCGGCGCATATTCAGCATTCTTGATAGCTTTTTGCGCATAAATTTCTTTCGCTATTTTTTTCGGGCTTTCCATTTCATTTAGAATATCGTGTTCTGAGCGCCCTTCTCTTTCACCTTCGTAGAACACATCTTCGTATTCATACATAATTTTATCTTTTTCGTCTCTAGGCAACCATCTTAATTCACTTTCTAAATCATTTAAAAATGTAATTTTATTCACAATGGCCACCTCCAAAATCTACTTGAATTATACTTTAACTTGCAAAGCTTTTAAAATGTTTCCCCTTTGGCCTAAAGAAAATATTATCTTATGTAAAAAGATGGCCGCTTAAATTGCCTTTCAAGTACGCCATCTTTAATTAGAATTCTCATTTGAAATATTCAATTCGTTTAATTTCATCATCTTGATATAAGACTTTAAGTTTTAAATGATTTTCTTTATCAACGTAATTCAACGTTTTATAACCATTCTTACCTTCTGTTAATTGGTAACTGCTGCCTAGTGCTTGAATGACATCGCTGATATCATCCCCTACTTTAAAGCCCATGTTCGTTTCAATTTGTTTATCCTTAATAACAACCATTCCATTAATTTTATGATGTGCCTTATCAACTTTCACCACAAAATTAGGATGCTTATCATTGTAATAAAACGCAAAGCGGTCGACTTGAATATTATGATTTTCATTAAAACCCTTTGGATTAAATGATTGATTCATCTTCATGTTGTTAATTGTCATTTCTGATAAATCAACTGATTTTGTACTACTCATATACCCTGAAATCAATAAAGTTATTACACTTATCGTTGAAAACATAAGTACTGCGACTAATTTATACTTCAAAAGAATCACTCCTTTTTACTGCTCTTTCGTATGTATTTTTCGCACATATTTATCATACTACTATTTTTAGAAATTGCACGGTGCTATTTCACTTATATATTACTTTTTCTTCAAAATATATTAACTACATTTGCAACACTATATAATCTTTAGAATTTTCACAACCTTTCCTTTTAATTCTGAATCATTTGTTGATATAATATTATCAATTAACAAAGGGGGTTTTATCGATGACAAAACTAGAAACATATTTTCAAAATGCTCAAGATTTAGATACGTATATCTCTGAGATGAAAGAAAATCAAGAAGGTCTACTTAAGATTTATGAAAGTTTTACAGTACCTGAAGATGATTCACGTATCGAACAAGTCAAGCAAAAGTCATATCGTAAAGTACTCGCAATTTCTGAAGATTGGTGCGGGGATGCCATGATGAATATTGCGATCTTAAAACATATCAGCGAATTGTTAGACCTCGAAGTACGCGTCTTTCATAGAGACCAAGACACAGACTTGATTGATCAATATTTAACGAATGGTAAAGCACGTGCGATTCCAATTTTCGTATTCTTAAATGATCAATACGAACAAGAAAATGTATGGGGCCCACGCGCAAAAGCTGCACAAGTCTTCGTTGAAGAAACTAGAAAAAAATTACTTCCAGATAAAGATGATGAAAATTATGATGAAGCCGTACAACAAGCTCATGTTGTCATCAGCAACCGCTTCAAAACAGATTCAAATCTTTGGAAAGAAGTTTACAACTCTATCATGAACAAATTACTGAACCCATAATAAAACTGCCGGAAGCTAGAGTACATGAACTAGCATTCCGGCTTTTTTGATTAAATATCTTTTTTTGTAATGTATAGCGTATTAGCAACAAATAAGACAACAATCGAAGCCGTTGAAATAAACCATTGCCAATTACTGAATTTAAAGTGCCCTGTCGTTGTTTTGTTCGTTAAATAACTGAACGGAATATATTTCAATGCTTTTTGGATATCATCTCCAATTTTCGGAATCATAGGTAGAAATGGTTCCGCAAATGGCACAATCAAGACTAAGAATATACCTAACGCATAAATCAATGCTGGTTTTGGTACGATTAACGCTACCAAGAATAACAACAGACCAAAGAATAATAAGAAAATAAAGTAGAACCATAAAATCTGCAACATCTTCTCATCTTTCACATCAGGTCCTTTTGTAACGGCTTGAATAATTAAAACAAGCACATCTAAAAGCACTGTGATTAATATCGCGATAAATGCGATAGATAAGACTTTCGCAATAAAATACTTTATACGATTGCTTGTTTTGTTTAAATATAATTGAATCGTACCTTGAGAGATATCTCTTGTGATTGTTTTAATCATAAACAGTAATCCAACTATAGAGAAGAACCAGCTGCCCATGGCCATAATAATATCTCCATCTACTTTATGCATTTGTTGATTAATCAATGCTGTCATCCCGATAATTGGAAGTAATGTTAAAATAAGTGCTAAATACGTTAATGGACTTCTTAAGATACTGATAATGTCATGTTTTACGAGTTGGAATAGATTCACTTTTTCTCACCTCTTTGATTAATATTGAAGTACGTATCACGTAATGATTGTTTACGTGTTTCAATGTATTCTGGGAAGACGTCTAATCCTGCAAGTCCTTTTAATAATTCTTTGTAATCTTTGATTGATTTTAATGAAATTTCACCAGAATCTTTATGACTTTGTAAGATACTGAAATGAATCGTCAAATAATCTAAAACCTCTTTAAATTTCTCATCTGATAAGTCTTTTCCTAATTCCAATACTGTCACATCTGTCGGTGTCCCTTTCGCCATATCCACATCTTGTACAAAATGGCCATCTCTTAAGAACACTGCACGGTCACAAATTAATTCAATGTCTTCTAATTTATGACTCGAAATCAAAATTTTCATATCTAACTCTTTAACTAATCGCTGAATGGTCTCAAGCACATCAATTGAACCATCTGGATCCATACCGTTTGTCGGTTCATCTAAAATTAAATATTTCGGTTTATTCATCAATGACACTGCAATCGCAAGTTTTTGTTTCATACCCATAGAGTATTTTTTGACTTTCTTTTTGATATAAGGCGCCATGCCGAATGCATCAATAATACTTTGTGCATAAGCTTTGTCGTAGCCTTTACCTAAGACTTGCGCAAAGATTTTCAAATTATATAAGCCTGATTTATTATCATAAAGTTTAGGGTGCTCAATTAAATAACCGACGCGTTCATCAGGACCTAAATTTACCTTTCCTGAGTAATTAATAATGTTGCCGTTCATGACTTTCATTAATGTCGTTTTACCTACACCGTTTTTCCCAATCAAACCGACAATGCGGCTTTGATCAAATTTAAAATCAATATTATCTAATACCTTGTTAGAACCGTATTGTTTTGTAATATGTTCAAGTTTCATCAAAAGACCTCCTTTTAAATAACTATTGATTTGAATTAATTTTTTTAAGCTGATAAAAATATGTTCCCACAAAAATTGCGATACATAATAAGCCAGACCAAAGCACAAACCTATTGATATAAACTTCCACCATTTTATCTGACATCATATCAAAACGTTCTGTCAAAACTGCGATCAACAAGAAACCAATTGCGATTAAAATCGGTACAACAATATTCGCAACAACGATATAGCCCCAATAAGGAATAAAATCCCTTCTGACTTCAGAACTTTTGGGGAAAGCGAGTGCGTGACCCAAAAGGTTAATTGCGATAAATGTCAAAGGCGTCATCAGTTCAATACTATTAATCTCTGCACCTTGCGGCACGTCATTATACACAATCAACACGATTGCACCTGCTAATGCTAACAATAGTGTTGTTAAATAATGTGTATTTAACTGCTGACGTGCTGAAAAAGGTAAGCTGTGATTGAAGTAATAAGCTTTATTACCGCCTAATTTAAATTGCAATCTGAAGACTTGTCCGCTATCAAAAATAATGATAAACATAACAAGCGCCGCAAAGATATTTTTAATAATAACACTCCATACCGAATCACCTTTAATCAATGGCAATACAACTGGCGCAAGTATAATCATCAATGCATAAACAATTAAAGTATATTTTTTTAATAGTAAGTTTCTTTTGAGCAATGTCTTCATAACACTTCACCAAGCTTTGCTTCATCTAAGCCACCCTTTTCTACATTAACCATCAATTCTTCAATGGTCGGTTTAGAAATTTCTACTCGGTCACCAAAGATTTCTTTGAAAGCATCCGCTTCTTTCGTTAATCCTACATAACCCGTTTGTTTAATTTTCAAATTGATAATGTAACTTTTTAATTCATCATCCAAGTCTTCAACACTACCACGTATTAATTGGTAATCATCCAACAATACATATTTCGGTTCATTGAAGATAATTTGCCCATCTTTAAGATAAACAAGATGATCTGCGATTTTCTCAATATCTGAAATTATATGTGTTGAAAAGAAAACTGAAACATCTTCATTAATGAGTTCTTCTTGGATGATTTCTAGTACTTCATTTCTTGCGATAGGGTCTAATCCTGCTGTCGGTTCATCTAAAATGAACAACTTCGCATGATGACTGAATGCAATCGCAAAGGAAAGTTTCATCTTCATTCCTGTTGAAAACGACTTAATCTTCTTCTTAAGCGGAAGTTTAAATCGTTCTATGTAGTGGTGAAAAATATCATGATTCCAATTGCGATACATCGGTCCAATACATCGCTCTACTTTTTCGATTGTCCATTTTTCATTCAAGTATAATTCCGAATAAATAAAACCGATTTGTTCTTTGATTTCTCTTTCTTGTTTCGGCATTTCATGTCCAAGCATTTCAATATATCCAGATTCTCGATGAATCAAGTTCATCAATAAACGAATAATGGTTGTTTTACCTGCACCATTAGCGCCAATGAAACCTGTCACATAACCTTTTGGAACATGAAATGAAATATCTTTAAGCTCGAAGTTTTTATGATGATACGAAAGTGACTGTACATCGATAGCTTTTTCTATCATTCATTTTCCTCCTCATAGATTAATGCTAAGATTTCATTCAACTCTTCAAGCGGCATACCGATTGTTTTTGCTTCTTTTACTAATGATTTCGTTAAATCTTCGATGACTATAAATTGCTTTTCTTTCAATATCGCATTGTCTTGCTCTTTAACGTAAGTACCCTTTCCCCTGATTGTGGTCACAAACCCATCTTTCTCCAAATCTTCATAAGCACGTTTGGTCGTAATTAAACTTACGCGTAAGTCTTTCGCAAGTTCTCTCATAGAGGGAAGATGATCACCGGGAGAAATATAACCTTTGAGTATATTTTCTTTAATCTGCTGCTTGATTTGTTCATATATCGGATATTCACTATTATTCATAAGCAGTATTTTCATCTAACTTCCTCCCTAACTGTATATACACAGTATACACATATATAACAGTTTTGTCTATGATTTTTACGTAATCTTTACATAATCACTCAAATATCAGTCTTTCCTGTATATATTGTATATACACAGAAGCAATAAAAAAGTAACTGCACAATGCACTTGTACAGTTACTTTTTACGTTTATACTGTTCTCTTTTCTTCCGATCATTATTACGACTGATAAAAGCACAAATCATGAACATGATGGCCGCTAAAAACATTTTAATACTTGCGCCTTCATCTTCAATAAATTGAAAATAAGCACCAGCTAAAAACGCTAGAATTGCGATAATCACAAAAATTTTAGTCAAATGTTTCAATATTTTCACCTCAAATATAATCAGTATATCAAATAATTATTGGGTATTCATGGTTAGTTTTTCTATTTTTAAGGATACATTTAGAATAATCGACCATATTTTCTGAAAATCGTCGTTCTCTACTTTCTATTTAAGCTCATTCAAGATAATATAGTAATGTATGAAGACTTTAAAAAGTGAGGCGGAATTATTATGAATCCATTAGCGCTTGATTTAAATGAGCAACTTACACAATCTAACCCTGTGATATTGGACATGCTGTCTGACTTAGGTAAACACATGTTTTATCCTAAAGGCATTTTATCTCAATCAGCAGAAGCTAAAGCAACAAAGTATAACGCAACAATTGGTATGGCGACAGATGATAATGGAAAATTATACTCTGATACAATCTACGGTTTATACCAACATCTAGATCCAGATGAAATTTTCCCTTATGCGCCACCGCAAGGATTAGAAACATTACGTGCGTTATGGGAAGAAAAAATTCTAAAAGAAAATCCTGATCTAGAACAAAAACAAATTTCTAGACCTATCGTGACAAACGCATTAACACATGGCTTATCTATTTTAGCTGACTTATTCGTTAATGCTGGTGATACGTTATTATTACCTGTACAAAACTGGGGCAACTATAAATTAATTTTTAATACGCGTCATGGTGCTGATATTCAAACATATTCTATCTTTGATGAACAAAATCGCTACACAACTGATGGTTTTGTTGAAGCTTTAGAAAATTATGATCAAGACAAAGTCATCTTATTGTTGAATTACCCAAATAACCCAACAGGCTATACACCAACTGCAAATCAAGTTGATGTTATCGCTAAAGCAATTAAAGACTTAGCTGATCGCGGTACTAAGGTGATTACAATTGTTGATGATGCGTATTATGGTCTATTCTATGAAGATGTTTATACGCAATCATTATTCTCAGCATTAACACAGCTTGAATCAGAAAATATCTTACCGGTGAGATTAGACGGCGCAACTAAAGAATTCTTTGCTTGGGGCTTACGTGTCGGCTTTATTACTTTCGGTATTAATGATGAAATTACTAAAGCTGTCTTAGAAGCTAAAGTTAAAGGTTTAATCCGTAGTAATATCTCAAGCGGTCCTATGCCTTCACAAAGTGCAGTTCAATATGTATTGCAACCTGAACATCGTGAAGCGTTTGAAGCGGATGTGCAATGTCACATCGATACTTTACGCGAACGTTATGAAGTCACAAAATCAGTGGTATATGATGAGCAATTCAAAGCTTACTGGACACCTTATGATTTCAACTCTGGTTATTTCATGGCAATTCAAGTTAAAGGTGTTGATGCGGAAACATTACGTAAACACTTAATCGAAGCATATTCTATCGGTACAATTGCTTTGAACAAAACTGATATCCGTGTTGCTTTCAGCTGTATCGAAAAAGACGATATCCCTCATGTGTTCGAATCTATCGCAAAAGGTATCGCTGACTTACAACAATAATAAATAATTAATTAAACTCTGATTGACTGCTTAGTCCATCAGAGTTTTTTTATGTATGATTACTTAAAAAAGCGTCTGTTTTACTGCCATAATATGAATTGTCAAAAAATCGCTATAATTTATATAACTCCCCTATTTTACAGTATTAACAGTCCCAAGCTTTGCAAGATTAAAATATAAAAGTATTATCTTGTAGTTGACACAATCAACTAACCGCATTATTATTAAAACATTCTCTAACTGTATAAGACTTTTGAAAAGATGTGATTTTGGTACATTAGTTCTTGAATTCTAAATAATGTTTTCAGAATATTGGTACTACTTATGCCTCTTTTGCTTTGCAGCTAGAATTGCATTATAAAAAATACTATGAATTGGAGGAAGGACCCATGATATCTTTTGAAAATGACTATCTAGAAGGTGCACATGAAAAAGTTTTAGAAAAATTAGTTCAAACTAATTACGTACAGGAGTCTGGATACGGCAATGATACATTTACTGCTGATGCAATCAGTAAAATCAGACAAGCTATCGATATGCCAGAAGCTGCTATTTATTTTCTAGTCGGTGGAACACAAACGAATCAAGTTGTAATTAACGCAATGCTAAACAAATACGAAGGTGTCATTGCCAGGGACACTGGTCACATCAGTGTACATGAATCCGGTGCGATTGAATTCAGTGGTCATAAAGTATTAACGGTACCTTCTGACAATGGTAAAATCACTGCTGATCAAGTAAAAAATTATATTGATGACTTCTATGAAGACTCAAACTATAAACATATGGTTTATCCAGGTATGGTTTATATTTCTTATCCTACTGAATACGGAACCTTATACACAAAATCAGAATTAGAAAGCATCTCAAACATGTGTAAAACATATGAGATCCCATTATACATTGATGGTGCGCGTTTAGGTTATGGTTTAGTCAGTGATGAAGCTGATTTAGATATTAAGGATATTGCCAAATATGCAGATGTCTTTTACATAGGTGGTACTAAAATCGGAGCTTTATGTGGTGAAGCTATTGTCTTCACAAGCAACAATGAGCCGAGACACTTTACATCTATTGTTAAACAACACGGTGCCTTACTTGCGAAAAGCCGCTTAATCGGTGTTCAGTTTGCTGAATTATTTACAAATAACTTATATTTAGATATCAGTCGACATGCAGTGGATATGGCAATGCAATTAAAACAAGCATTTGTTGAAAAAGGCTACCAACTCTATTTAGATTCACCAACCAATCAGCAATTCTTTATTATGAACAATGAAACAATTGAAAGATTGAGTGAATATATAAAATTCACTTGTTGGGAGAAGTATAACGAGACGCATAAAATCGTACGCTTTGCGACCAGCTGGGCAACACGTGAAGAACATATCGCCTACCTTAAAGCACATATTTAAGTAAAATTTATCAAAAAAGACGCTTCATTAGCTATACATACTAATGAAGCGCCTTTTTTATCGATAGCAGTTTATGAATTAAACTGCTTTATTTATGATATCTCTTACATCATGCCTGGCATACTTTACATATAAAATTGTGTAATAATACATAGATAAAACGCCGTTATATCAATATTCTAAAATGTTCCACACTCTGTTTTTAGTCGTTTTTGTATTCTGTTATGTCATAATTATGTCATTACATTTAGTTGTCATGCTACCAGTAGCTATGTTCTCATATTAATTTAAACCTGATCTATACAAAAAAGCCATCAAACAAAGTATGATGACTTCAAAGTGAATAAAATGTTATGTGAAAACAGTTAAACCTAAAATGTGTTACAACTGAAAACGCACAAAATAGGAGTATGTTTTAGTCACTAATGGATAGTGACATGTTTTGTATAATAGCATATATTTATATCAATGACTATAATAAATTTTATTTACTTTTCAATAGGCGTATTATTTGTTCGACCTATTAAGTTACCTTTCACTAAAACTGTTGATTTACCAGCAAAACCTCCTACTGATTAACTATAACAAGAACTTATCATTAAAAATAAGTATTTGTTATAATAAAGGTGTACCTCCAAATGGTACATTAAAACTTCTTTAAGTTGTGAATTTTCAACAGTTTGTTCTCTAAATTAATCCTTATATTGAAGTCACTGCACTTCGGTGTAGTGGCTTTTTTATGTACAACCTACTGCAAATATAAAACTCAATGCAACACAGGCTCTCTCTCAGCACCTATTTATATGCTTTAGCATAAGTAGTTAACATTCTACTTTTTAATACGCAACTTGATGTTATATGACTTCTTTTCAATATTTAATAATAAAAACCCCTTTGC
>NZ_KV808465.1:1770-5777 GCF_001812305.1 Staphylococcus sp. HMSC056G08 | reverse complement strand
CTTTTCAATATTTAATAATAAAAACCCCTTTGCTTTCTCATGTAGCAAAGGGGCAGTCAAATAATCAGATAGGATATTGCTTATAAAAGCACTTGTAAGTCTAGGACGAGACTTACCTATTTATTATATCCCTATAATAATCAATGAAACATTTTTTAAGTGAACAACTATTTTTAGGCATAATCTTTCTGACTAAAATATATTATTATCTCTCAATATAAAATAATTTTCCTTAATTTCTCCTATTTTACATAAAAATATACTAACTAAAAAAATTTGTTAGCCAATCAGAAATGTTTAATATGCTTTCTGTTGATCCTATTAACTCTTGAATACCTGTAAATATTGATTTAGCTTTTTGTTCATCATTTTCTTTTAAAGCATTTTCAAAAATATCTATCATATCAATCGAATTTTCTTTATTATTACTAATAAATTCTTGTTTTAGTTCTAATATTTTTTGTTCGATTTCTTTACTCTCTTGATTAGTCATATTACTTTCGATATTCGTTGTTGAGTTATCCCCTTGTTGAATATCATTGTGAATACTATTATGATAATTATTATTTCCTGAACACACAATTATATCCTCCGTTTTTAAGTTTATATTTTGTATATAAATCGGTTTGTTGCCAAATTGATTTAAGTATTTATTAATTTCTTCTCTTTTTTTTTACTCTCACTTTCTTCTTGTGAATTGTGTAATTCATTTAGCATTTCTAAATTTATTCTATACCATAATTGAACTTTCTCTTCATATACAAAAGTTTCATGGTTATATGGGCATTCAAACGTTTTCCCAAATGGAATATCTTCAAATTTTTCAAATGTGTAAGTAAATTGACATTCATCACAACGCACACAAAAGATTTGACTCAACAACCCATCTCTAACTAAATCATTTAAAAATATAACAGCTTCTTCATTAGTTATGTTTAATTCTCTAGCAATAAACAAGGGGGAAAATCTTCTGTTTCTCTTTTTAATCGCCGATAAGATATCAACAATTTTCGTTTTAATTAAAAATTTATTCATTACTTTTCCCTCCTTGTAAATAATTTGAGATAATTATAATATTTTACTGCGAATATGTCTAATTAATTTCTCATTTGGAGTGCTTAGGTAAGTGATCACATTTTTCTCCAAGCCAACATTTATGGTAAAATATTCCACGACTCCATCAGTAAACGGAACAGTTAGATACATTGTATTAGGTTCTAGATAGGGCTTGACTAAGTTATAAAGTGAATTTTTGTTTAAATCCTCTTTTTTCTCATCATCAAATATTGAACCTAAATCTAACTTACCCAAACCATTTATTAACAATAGCACAAAATTATTAACTTCTTCTTGTTGTCTTAATTTATCAATTTGCTCAATTAAAACACTATATTCTAAATTTTGACTTCCATCTTCTAAAGCGTTATCAATAAAAGTAATTATTCTTTCTATTGCTAGTTTTCCTTCATCATCTAAATTAATATCAGCGCCTATTGTATAGCCTTTTGATGATGTCATAGTAGCATCTAAATTCCTTATTATATTATCTTTTTCAATTTTTACATTTTCAAACACGATATCATTATCTAATTGATGGAAAAAATTAATTATTTTTCTAGAAATTTTAAAGTTTGTTCTTATTTCTACAACATCATTCTTTGTATCTATTAAAACATTAGTTTGTTCTATTATTGGAATTTTTATAACATCATCATTCTCAATTCTATTTTCATACTTAACTAAGTAAGTAACTTTAACTAGATACTCTTCTTCTTTAAGTTTATATACCCCTACAATTTCTGGTTCATTACCAATATCATTATGTTTGAGAGTGATTTTTTTATTTAATAAAGGGGCGAGTTCTTTTTTTACCATACTTGTTAAATTACCTTTATTTACTTTGTAACACACATAAGAACCACGATGAGCAAACAAATAGTCGATATGCTTATCTAAAACACTTTTGAATTTTTCTTTCTCTCTCTCTTCCCAAATGCTAGCAACTAATTCACTAGTATTTGCATTAATAGTTTTACCAAATTCATTAGCAATTTGTTTTAATGTTTCTTGAGATGTTCTCATTAAATCATTAGGCGATATAAATTTTTGTATCATACTTTACCCTCTTTCAACATATAGTAGTCCTATTATACATTATCCATCAAAATAGAGGTATAAGTATATTAAAAAAACACGTATAACTAATAAATGCTTCTACATATGAAACTATACCCTTTGTTCTTCGTTTTAACAAATATTACTATAGACAAACCATGTTAATATTTGATATGTATTCTTAAAATTTCGGTTCAACACACATTCTTCAAAACGTCCAAATTCGGACTCATTAACGACTTACCGATACTTCACTTATCTTTATTTAAAAGTAGTCATATTTTACGACATTCCTTTTATATTGTAATCAAAACGCTATTTTGCGTTGTGTACTTTTACAAAAACCAATTTTGGATTCTGATGACACAGCTCATTTTTGAGCTTTGAAGCATTACTAAGTCAGTATATTTCTTTTTTTACATCATTTCAGCGCATTAGGTTAAGCATACGACAGCTTAATATTAGATCGTCCTTACTGCCATTTATATAGCGCAACTTTTAGAATCCTCTTATGCAAATCAAGACTTTCATGTTATTATATATGCGTGCCTGCAAGGTACATTTTAGTCATACAATGCCTTTTTAATGATTTTAGCGAGTCACTGCACTTCGGTGTAGTGGCTTTTTTATGTATAGTTATCTATTAAAATACTTCTCAATGCAACACAAGCACTCTCTCAGCATAAAAAAACCGCCATTTAAGACAGTTTAACAACAACTATAGCCAAAAGTTATCAATGTAATAAAATGTATAACTTAAAGTTATACATTTAAAAAATCAACTTGTTCAAATCCTCAAAATTAAAATAAAAGTCAGCAACTTGTAAAAAATTAAATCTATGTATGGAGAGTAGAACAAAAAGTTACTGCATATCAAGAAAGTTACTACAAAATGTGTTTAATCCCCATTATGTAAATGATTTTTATAATACCATACTTCCATATATGAATTGATAATTTAAAATGGAAATTAGCGAAAATGAAGAACGCAAAGAATTTACTTATTCCGAAAAGATAGATTATGCAAAACAACTTGAGCGTATTGAAGCAAAAAACCTCAAACACAACTCGTTGATCGAAGAGAACGAATGAACGCAGAAGTAGAAGCTATGAGCGAAACCGAAATGAATTTAGCTTTATCTAAAACTGCTGCCAACATAGTCAATGTTTGTTCAGTTTTTCTAAATAAAAAGCAACCACATCTTAATTGACGCGGTTACCTAATAAGCACTATGTACTCAACTAATACATTTAGGTTCTTTTTATAAATTCTTTACTAAAGGCAGTAAAATCTGAACTATTGTGAATGAACTCAATTTCTATATAGAATTATTTTCTGCCTAATTTTAAAGCTCCTATTATTAAAGGAATTTGCAACGGCAATCTAAGCCACAGAACTATTTTGTTAGGTCTACTATCTGCTTTGAAAGGAATTTTTTTAATGGCCATATATATATTTGCAGGAAATACTGCAACCATAAAAGCAGCTAATAACTTTCCTGTAATACTCTGCCCTTTTTTAATCCAAAGTGAAAAGCCAAATATTATTTCTAAAATACCAGTAAATTGAACAATGAATTTTTTCGCTGGTAAAACTTCTGGCACCGCTCTCTCGAAATTCTTTTCTTTTGTGAAATGCCCTATGCCTGCTACTAGAAGTAATAATGAATATAAGAACCTTAATATAGCTTTCATTTTAAAATCAACTCTTTCTATTTAAAAATCACTTTCAAAAAAATTATAAATGGTAATGTGTATATGTTACAACCAAGATTATTTTATAGCAACCTAAAAGTAAAAAAACCGCCAATTAAGGCGGTTAAGGATTGCTGAGTAGAGTAAAGAGTGTTTTTTAAAGAAGGGTATAGATTAATATATAACCAATTTTTTTG
>NZ_KV808465.1:0-1670 GCF_001812305.1 Staphylococcus sp. HMSC056G08 | reverse complement strand
TTAATATATAACCAATTTTTTTGAATTTAAAACACAAATTCTGTCACTTTCTCAATGCAAAATAAAAGCTCTCTCATCTCTTTTTTATTCATTTCTAAGTATAAGGACAGAAGCCACCTGTTAGGGCAGCTTATCAAGTAATTCATTAAATATTTGTCTTATTCTTTCACCAGATACACGCATAATACGACCAACTTCTTCATACTTTGCACCATGAGCTAACATATGGAATATATAGAATTCTCTGTCCGTAGCAATATTATCAATAACAGATTCCAATTCATTATAAAATATATTACTTTCTATATTATCATTTGTTTCTGGTGATATATTGTATGGATCTAGTGAAAAGAAGTCATGTATATCTTGTTCTACTAGCGGTTTATTGAGAGGGCGACTCTCATAACTTAATACAAAGGCTTTAACGCTCTCTTTGTCATATATCATATATAAACACTAGCTTTAGCAACACGGCGTAATATAGCTTCTCTAGCGTGCTTAATGGTATTCTCTGTGATACCTAAAACATCTGCAATAATGTCATAAGGGTGCTTATCCCACCATAACATCTTAATTAACTGCTGTTCTTGTAGTGTTGCAGTGTTATATACTTCAGTAATCCCCTTTACAACATCTTCAACTCTGTTGTATCTCTGTTCACTCATTTCACTTGCTTGTGTTTTATACTCATCAACTAATGTTTGATAGTTTTCCATGTATCCACTCAGTATTTTGTAATCGAAACTCTTTAAGGCTTTCATATAACTAGCTCCTCTCTTTGAGTTTGTAATGTAGTTCTTACTTTTTCTACTTCTTCATCAAAATATTTTCTTTGTTCTTCCAAATGGTCTCTCTGACGCATTACACGGGCTTTATGCGTGTTTCTATATAAATCTTCACATAACTTCTCAATGCTCTTATAAGGCTTATAAACGCCATTTGTACGCATATAGTGCATGATTTCTTGTTGGTCTTGATATTTGTATGTGCTGATGATCTTTTTAAGTAAATTCAAGCGTTCAGATGATTGCTTTTTATAATGTTCTAACTCTTCTTTTTTCTCTATAATCCATACGACTAACTTTTCTAAAGGATAACTGGTAACAACTACCCCCGTTGCTTCATCACAAGTCATATGTGAGATGTTCAGGTGATACATTGCGTTTATTTGTTCTTCGAGTGCTTGGCATTTTCGATTAATGAATTGAGGATTGTATTTAATCAACAACTCATATTCTGAAATTTTTTCTTCTCTTTCATAACTGAAAGTATGTTTGTTTTCCTTCAGCAACACCGCTACACACTCCTTCAAACTTTATTTAGTTTATATTTCTATTAGTTTTGTACTGGTATTTAATCGTCATCACCCATTCCAAATTCCTCATACACAGATTTCTTAACTTCGCTTTCAGAAGGTACAACTAAGCGTAACCTTGAATCAATTGTTAGTCCTAACGACCCACAAATAGAACGAAGCTCTTTCATAGATTCCATATAGACCATAAACGTGCCTGATTTTTTATTAGTATCAGGATCTATATAGCCATTTTCTTGAATATAGCGGTATGCATCATCGTTTATATCCACTAATTCACAATATTTTTTGATTAATGTAAAATCTAATTCTGCAATCGGTAATTCTTGTAGTAACGGAATAATACGTTGCCATT
>NZ_KV808464.1:0-3193 GCF_001812305.1 Staphylococcus sp. HMSC056G08 | reverse complement strand
GGTTAGCTATATTTTTTTACTTTGCAACAGAACCCTTTAATAGAAGGATTGGCTTATCTAGGAAAAAGTTTGCAACCTGTTGAAAAAGCAATTGATTATGTTATTTCAAATCAGTTACTTGAGGTTGGGGATAAAGCATATATTTATGATGATACTAACGAATCTAATGAAATCAAATTAGGACAAAATGCTTCATTTATATTTGCGGTATGTGAATATTTAAAACATGAAGATAACCTTGAATACCTTAAAAGCGCTCAAAAAGTAGCGAAAGGCATCCTTACAATGATTGATAAAAACACGTATGAAACAACACATATATTAAATTATCCAGATTTAAGCGTTAAAGAAAAATTCAGAATTATTTATTATGATGGTGAAGCAGCCCTTGCATTGTTGAGACTATATCAAAAAGATAAAAATGAATTATGGTTGAAGACTGTAGAAAAATTAATGGATCGTTTCATTGAGAAAAAATATTGGCAATACCATGATCATTGGTTAGGTTATTGTACAAATGAATTAGTCCAAATCAATCCACAAGATAGATATTTTGAATTTGGAATTAAAAATGTCAATAATTATCTTGATTATATTAAAAATCGAGAAACAACATTTCCAACATTTTTAGAAATGTTAATGGCTACTTATAGATTAGTTAAAAAAGCAAAAGAAACTGGTTTTGAAGAATTAGTAAATCATTTGATAGATGAAAAATATTTAAAAGAAGTTATTGATATTAGAGCAGATTATCAAAGAGTTGGATTTTTTTATCCTGAAATTGCAATGTATTTTAAAAACCCCTCTAGAATCTTAGGGAGTTTCTTTATTAAGCATCATGGCTATCGTGTTCGAATTGATGATATTGAACATTATCTTTCAGGATATGTACAATATCAAAGAGAATTTAAAGGGTAGGTATTTATTATGTTAACAATTAAAAAAATATACAATATTATAGGTGGGGAATTAAAAGATGCAAGCAATAAAGAATCGAATGAAATAAATGATTTTGAAACAGTTTATCATTTTATAAAAAGTAAAAAAACTGCGTATTTCTCTCCCAATAAAGAAATATGGTCAAGAGAATTAGGAAGAAATAAAAATGCTCTAGATGGTAGTGATTTAGTAGATAGACAAAATGGAGAAATAGGATTAATTATAACAGAAAAATATATTTCTGATTTAACATTTAACACGCCACAAATAATTATAGAAGACTCTGTTCAAGCTTTAAAAAAATTAGCTATATATATTAGAAATCAATATAAAAACCCAGTTATTGCTATAACTGGATCAATGGGTAAAAGTTCAACTAGGAAGTTAATTACTAGTTTATTAAGTGATTTTAACGTACTTGAAAATAGAGGGAATAATAATGTCAGAGCAGCTATTTATAGTAATATGTTGAAATTAATTAAAAATCCTGACTTTGCTGTAATTGAAACATCTATGAATGCAATTAATTACCTTGAAAATACAGCTATTTACTTAAAACCAGATATAGCAATTATTACTGGCATAGGTGAAGCACATTTTTCAACTTTTAAGTCTGTTAAAGATATTGCTAAAATTAAGACAAGAATTTTTGAGGGCCTTTCAGATAATGGGACAGCAATTATTAATAATGATACATTATATGCTGATTACTTAGTTAATAAAGCACAAGAAAAAACTAACAATGTGTTAACTTATGGTATTAATAAGGATAGTAAAGTTGATTTGTCTGTTGATAATATCAGATATAATAAAGGGAATATTGAGTTCTTAATAGAAAACCAAAATAATGAAAAAGAAGTTTATCAAATTAATACGATTAGTAAAGGGATGGTCTATAATGCACTTGCAAGTATATTAGTACTTAAAAGTTTAAATTTGCCAATAAAGAAAAAATCACTAAAAAATTCAAACCATTTTCTAAAATATTATCTTTAAAAGAGATACAAACAAAATCGCATAAATTAACCTTACTAGATGATACACATAATGCTTCATTACCAGCAATGATTAATGCGATCAGAGCATTTAATAGTCAAACAAAATTTTATTCAGGTAATAAGATAATTGCCATAGGAAAAATTAGTGATTTAGGTCATAAGTCTAGTTCAATACATTTACAGCTAGTTGAAGAGTTAGAATGTTGCAATGCAGATTATATTTTATGTAAGGATACAGAATTGAAACAAGTAGTAAATAAGGTGAGAAATAAGAATATAACTTGGTATCCGAATAAAGAGTTGTTAATTAATGATTTAAAATACTTATGTAATGAAGATTCTCTAACTTTATTAAAATCTTCTGTAACGGGTACAGATTTTCCAGAAATAGCGAAATCTTTACCAGATATTTTGGAAATGAATGATATAGAATTTGATGGTGATAATCTTTTTGAAAAACTTAGTAAAGTAGGAAAGAGTTATATTAGAATAAATAATGAAACTGGACAAATAATTGAAAAATTCAACAGTAACCAATCACAAACAATTGAGGGAATGAGTCCATTAATCTATTATTTAAAAGCTATAGATGAAAAATTAGAAGATAGAATTATCAGTATGAAAAGTTGGCCAACCAATAATAGTAAAAATGGTTATGTTGAAGGTCTAAAAATTCACATCTATACATTCCTAAAAAATATGACTAATTCACCACACCCTTCTGAAATCTATGAATTAGCTAATGAGTTGTTTGATAATCATATAGAAAGAAAAGAATATATCAATCAATTGATACAGCAATTAAAATTATCTACCGCAATAGCTACAAACTTAACTGGACGTTTTAGAAGTAAAGAGCGACAAAGTTATACTGTAAATGATCTATATCAAGTGTATAAGTATTATAAATATGATTTATTTAAATTTAGTAATACATTTATTTTAGGACTTAAATACAAAAGTGGATTTATACGAGGAGAAAAAGAAACGATTATTTTCACTTCATATCAAGATCCCAAAAGTGAATTTGATTGCTTCTTAAGTATATAACTAATTTTGAATGTATAAGTTCCAGTTATTTTTGGAAGGATTATCTCTAAATGATAAAATAAGAGTTTTTGTAGAAAATCAATTCCAAGTTGAATATTCTATTAAATCACACAGTACCACTAACCTCCCTATAACTTTCAATAGTTATAGGGAGCGTTTATTTTTGTGTGAAACAAAAATAAACGTAAATAAGGATATAAATAAGC
>NZ_KV808463.1:0-145615 GCF_001812305.1 Staphylococcus sp. HMSC056G08 | reverse complement strand
CAAGTTATAACGGTAGTTTGTCTACGGTCTGAAACAGCCCAAAACTGGGCTGTTCATCCACAATATTATATCTCTCTAGTATGGGGTGTTCAGATGTATTATCAACCTAAGAACTTATCAATGTCTTTAAGCATTTGATCAAGTTTTTCTATGTTTTTATCATCCATATAAATATAAACCTTACGTTCGTCAGACTCAGAACGGACTTTGCTGACACGGTCTTGATTGACTAGTTTACGAATGGATGCCAAAACTTTAGTTCGGCTAATTTCAAATGAATCTGTTGCAATCTTTAAAAAGGGCTGCATTAACATCTTTTCTTCGGTGCAATTCTCATGAACACAATTAAGTATTACAAAGTCATTCATGTTGATTTTATATGTTTCTTCAATGAAACGTGTCAAATCCATAAATTTTTTGTATTCATTGAGCAATTTCTCTAAGTTACTTTTTTTCAAAGTATACGCCTCCAGATTTTATATCGATATAATACATTAAGTATGAATATTAAAACTCTAAAAGTCTTTAGTGTTTCCCCACATTGTCTTTGCAATTTTCCTAAGTACGACAAATTGAATTGTATAAAATACAATTACCTTTTATAAACTTCAATCTATTTCGTTGTTTTATATAAAGAAATCAATTGCAATGAATTATATTCAACATCAACACTCAATGTGCCATTGTTAAAGTTGTGTTCAAATACATCAAACTTTGGGTTATTGGCGTTTTTTATCTTACGTTTTAAATCTTTTGGCCATTTAAATGTAGAATGTTAGGTGAAATAATCTCCTTGATATTACCGTGTTTATAATCTGTTACTTCACGTGTTACCAAATAATTGTCTCTTAAACTTTTATCTTTAAAACCGATATAGAAACGATGGCAACTTTGGTTACCTTCATGTATTTCATTTTCAATAATACGCCAGTCATAGACAATAATACTGTAATGTTCATCCCCACGTGTCATGAGACAAGCATCATCTTCATAGAAATAAAATGTCTCAAATCCAGACAGCTGTCTATATAAAAAGTACAATGTGGTTTTGAAACCATTTGTATCAAAAAGAAATGCGATATTCGTATCAGTACGTTGATATAAATCCACGCCGATTCCAGATAAGATACTATAAAAGCGCATAAACATATACATCATTAATGGTGTGCTATCTAAGAGACTCATATCTTCATTCAATAATTTTCTATTCGGAACATTAAGCAGTATATATTTACGTTCTTCTAAATGAACCTGTTTCATAACTGACTGCAGCGTATTCAAATTGGCTAGTTGTTTCATCGGCATTTTTTTATAAGATTTTTCCAAATAAGGATTTTTCAACTTTTCATTATCAATAAAGAAATAATCAAAATTCACTCGTTTAATTGGGAGTTCTAATGCTTTAAATTTTTCAGGATCATTAAACAATTTAGTGACATCTAGGTTAAAATTAACATTAAACCCAATTTCTTTAATTCTCATTTTTTGTATATAGATGTCTTTCAACGATTGATTCTGCAAACTAAATGTAATCGAAATCTTAGATGTATCCTTTTTAAGATCTGCATAGGCTTGATGATCTGTAAATGCACGTGACTGTAATAATTCATGTTTCACATAATCAATATCTTCTTTTGATTCAAGTTCAAAAGCTACCCTCGCATTGCTTTGATAGATAGTATCAAGCATAGCAACTAGTTCACTCGTGCTAAAATGTTGATGAATCGTTGGTATACTTGGATGGATTAAGAACATCACTTCATCATCGAAATCAAAGATTTCTTGATGCCTGTGATAAACCATCACTTCCTTCAATTCTTCAAGCGTGCGAATTTGAATCGTCATCACAAACGGACGTGTAGGAGAATAGATGGGATTATTATTATCTACATAAATAATGTTCTCTTTATCTTCTGTCCAGTTCTTCAGTATGTCTTTGATTTTCTTTAAATATACTTTTTTACCTTGTTCACTGACTTCAGAATCTTGATCCTTTACTAAATAACAAAGGTCTTTACTCAGCTTAGATTTATGTCTGTAGTCATTAGGCGTGGTATCTAAATGACGTTTAAATTTCCGATAATAACCACTGAAATTACTGAAACCTACTTCTTCAGAGATATCCAAAATTTTTCGGTCAGTCGTTACTAACAATTCTATAGAAAGTCCAATTCGTAATGTTTCAATGTAATTCCTGAAACCCATATTAAATATTTTATAAAAGGAAGAAGAGAGTGTTGTCGGAGAAATATAAACTTCTTTAGCTACTGTCTCTAAAGTTAGTTTCTCTCCAATATGTTCGTTGATATAATCTACGATTTTCTTTTCTCTATAATCTAGCGAGGCAATTAACTGGTGTGACGTATGTTTGATTTCAACACTCGCCTCTTCAATTAAAATGTCGCATATCTCACTAATACATTTTTTAATCCGTTCTTCTGTCAAGGTTTCTTCAAGATACTTTTCCAATAAAATCAACATTGCTTTTTCAATTTTACTGTTCGACTGAACCATTTGAATATTAAAGCAATAATTAAAAAAAGCGAAATCCTTCTCAAGGAACCAATCACTCGCAACATAAACCATCATCATCTTTTTGTTTTTCGAAACTTGAAAAACTTCATTATGGTTGATGAGACAAACCGTGTTATTTACTGTTTCAACTTGAGCGGACCTTTGGATTTCTGCTGTATCGTTTACTGGCCAAAGTAATAACACTCCATCATAACAACGATTGGCTGGCAAATTTTCAGCTGCGTATAAATCGATAATACTACTTCTCATTTATATAACCTTTAATAAAATAAGCTGTTTTAAGTCGTAATGATACATCTCTCTTTATTTTATTCCTTCCTGTAATTTCTCTAGGACTATACTCTACAAATTTAGCACACAACGCAATTAGACACAAATTTTAAAATTTAATAGTATTTTTATGTTGTTTCAAATTACGTAACGTATGATTATATCGTACTATTCTTATCAATGATAACTAGATTGTATAATATAATGAAGGACTGGAACATTGTTTTTCTTTGTTCCAGTCCTATTCTTGATGATATTAATCTCTAAAACGATTAGCTAAACTTAAGATATTAATAATAATATTCAATAAGTTCACAAATAAATTAAAGCCCATTTCACTTGGTGCAAATTGTCCTCGTTTCAATCTGTTAAAGTCATACAATGTATACAGCAAGAATAAGCCAACTGCTACAACATTGATTACAGTATAAAAAATCGGGTTTTGCACAAAGAAACCAATTAAAGTGGCCACAATTAACGCGATTAATACTACAAATAGATATTTGCCGATACTTGATGCATTCTGCACGAAAAAGTATCCAATGACACCAAACGCAATAAAGGCACCTACTGCAAGTGCTACGTTTTTATAAAATAACTCTGGACCCAAATTCTGCATGTATGTCGTAAATGCAGCATAAGCTAATAACCCAATTGCTACAGCATATATATTAGAAATTAAAAAGCCGAATTTACGTGATCGATTCACAAATAACGAAATCAAAATTAATACCGTCAAACCGATAGAGAGCGGTCTTCTCCAAGCATCAGGCAGATACTGGCCAAAATATGTACCAATACCAAAAATAATCCAAAAGTACATAAAGTAAAGCCAAACCTTCGCATAAGCACTCGATTTAGAGGTAGTATGTGTTGCGTTTACCAAGTTGTTCAACTCCTTCATTGAAACTATTTGTTAATTATTATTTCATAGAGTGTATTCTGATTTCCACTTTCTGATTTAGCAACTATAAATCTTCAAAGCGCTTTAGTGTATTGTCATTTTTCATTACAAACATTACATTAGTATTGTCAAAATCCAAATTTTCCTTCAATAAACCCTATATTGTCTAGTGTTTTCTGAATTTTAGACAATTCAGGTTTTATTAAAAATTATTACAAGCACGTAACAACCGACAAATCACCGCATATTTTTGATAAGATGTGGAAGTATAGAAATAATGATTGATATTCGTATTACATAGTAAATATAAAACGAATGTATAATTACTGAACCAAACTTATTAGAGGAGGAATCTCATTTGAAAAAGTTAGCAGTTACATTTTCAGTTGCAACAGGTGCAGCCTTAGCGCTTACTCAACAAGATGCTGATGCATCGACACAGCATACAGTACAAGCCGGTGAATCACTTTGGTCTATTGCACAAGAATACGGCACTTCTATCGAAAGCATTAAACAAGATAACAATTTATCGAATAATATGGTATTCCCTGGCCAAGTCATTACAGTAAATGGCAGCAGTCAAAGTTCAAATACAGGGGCGACTGTTAACATTTCTGGTGGCACTCATACAGTGCAAGCTGGTGAATCATTAAATATCATTGCTAATCAATACGGTACATCTGCTGAGGCAATCATGTCAGCTAACGGCTTGAATGGTTATTTAATTCACCCTGGCCAACAATTAAAAATTTCTGGCGCAGCTGGTGGTTCAGGCGGTACACCTACAGCTACACCTGCATCGAACCAATCACCGACATTTAATCATGCTAACTTATATGACTGGGGACAATGTACTTGGCATGTATTCAATCGTCGTGCTGAAACAGGCCAACCAATCAGTACATACTGGTGGAACGCAGATCATTGGGCAAACAATGCACAAGCTGACGGTTACACAGTAAACAACACACCTGCAGCTGGTTCAATTATGCAAAACTATGAAGGACCAATCGGTCATGTTGCATATGTAGAACAAGTGAATGGTGATGGCAGCATTTTAATTTCTGAAATGAACTACAATACACCTCCAGGCATTGTCGACTACCGTACAATCCCTGCTTCAATGGCTTCTAGCTATAACTACATTCATTAATAATCTAAAAAGACGATGACGCATCGTCTTTTTATTTTGACTTATATTTGAAAACCAATAGATGATGTAACATGCTAATCAAACTGAGCGCCTCAATAGCTTTTATATAGTTCTAAGACCGATTTATCGCAAAAAAGCGGATCATTTTCAAAATCAGAAAATGATCCGCTTTCTATTTAATGTTCTCTATGTTTATGTCTCAATGATTGAGATTGATTATAAGAAAATATTCATAATCCAGTAAATCATTGCTGCGACGAATGCTGAAATTGGTAATGTAATTACCCAAGTCACAATCATACGTTGCGCTGTATTCCATTTCACACCTTTGATGCGGTTAGATGCCCCTACACCAAGGATAGATGAAGATACAACGTGTGTTGTTGATAATGGGAAATGTAATGAAGATGCGACGAAAATTGTTAATGCTGAAGATAAATCTGCAGCAGCCCCGTTAGCTGGGCGAATCTTCATAATGTTACCGCCGACAGTTTTGATGATTTTCCAACCACCTACTGCTGTACCTAGACCCATAGCGGCAGCACAGGCTACTTTAACCCATAATTGCGGTTCAACATTGTTACCATCTTGTAAGTTCGCAACAATTAAAGCTAGTGTAATGATACCCATTGATTTTTGCGCATCGTTTGTACCATGTGAGAATGATTGTAATGATGCTGTGAAAATCTGGAATATTCTAAAGTTGCGGTTAGCTTTTGTTAAATTCGCATTTTTAAATACGACTTTAACAATACTATACATAATGAAACCTACACAAAAGGCAATCAATGGCGATACAATCAACACAATAATAATTTTAGTGAAGCCTTGGAAATGCAACACTGAAAATGAACCTTGAGATGCAACCGCTGCACCTGCAATCGAACCGATTAAGGCATGTGATGAAGAACTTGGAATACCGAAGTACCATGTTAACAAGTTCCAGAATATCGCTGCGAAAATAGCCGCTAATACCACGACTAATCCATTTTGCAATTTAAATGGATCCACAATGTCTTTCGTAATTGTCCCTGCTACACCTGTAAATGTTAATGCACCGATAAAGTTCATAATCGCTGCTAAAAAGATTGCGCGTTTTGGTGTCAGTGCTCTTGTCGACACTGCAGTAGCTACCGCATTCGCTGTATCGTGGAAACCATTAATAAAGTCGAACACCAATGAAAAAATAACGATAGCTACAGTGATAATTATAATATAATCCATTTTATATTACTCCTTAGCTATTTTTCATGATAATTGTTTCGAAATTATTTGCGACTGCTTGGCATTTATCTGCAATGTTTTCTAAGCTTTCATATATGTCTTTAATTTTAATCAATGTGATTGGGTCTGTTTCACTATTGAAGATATGTTTAATTGATTGTCTTAAAATACCGTCACAATTTGTTTCAAACTCTTTAATATTAATTGAATGAATACGCATGTGAGAAAGTTTCTTTTCTACTAATAAGCCGATAGCTAATTTCATTTCAGCTACTGCTTTTTGAATATTATCTACAAATTCAGCCATGTATTCATCTGAATACTCGATTGAATACATTTCGAACATTGCTGATGTTTCTTCCATTGCGTCTAAAACATCATCAATAGCGTTACATAAAGATAAAATATCCTCACGCTCGATTGGGGTAATGAACGTTTGGTTCAAGTCTGAGATTACTTGGTGCATTAATTCGTCACCGTGTGACTCATACGTTTTGATATTATCAGAATAAGCTTTTAAATCTAGGTGTGTGTTAAAGTCCATTTTCCCGAACTCAATTGCTGCGCGATCTAAATTGAATACCATTTCCTCCAATTTAACCATGAACTTATCCTTTTTCTTGTTAAACATTGAAAATCCTCCATTTTCAGCGATTGCTTCCCAATCACATTTCATAAATTTGAACTCAAAAGTATATAATTGTAAAAAGTAATCGTGTGATACTTTTGAAACTAATATGTATACCATCTTCACACTAGCTTCAAATAAATTTTACCTTCCTAAAAAGAAAATAGCACAAAATTTACAACACTACAATTCTATTTACAAAATCTTAACAATTGAACATAATTGTAATGTCCGATTACTTCGCTAAGTTTTCAAAATTTCCACAATCCTAAGCGAAAAGTAAATACTTCCTCTCTAAAAATTTTACCTAACTTCACCATTCTTACACATTCCAATCCAAAAAAATACTCCGAAAACTCATTATTTCAAGTTTTCGAAGTAAGTTTACTATTCTATACTATATTGACTGTTTTATAGTACGTTTTGTGTGTATATAAGCAATAATCGCAAATGATGCATAAATCAATGTATAAACTCCCATTACGATAAAGACTGGAGAATGATCATCAGATCCCATCAAATTCAAGAATGCCCATGATGCAAAGTATGCATGTGCCAAACCTACAATCAATGGCAAACCAAAGTTGAACATGATTTTAAGTTTTAAACCGTGACGCATGTCATTTTGTGTATAACCTAGCTTTCTCAATATTTTAAAGTTACCGATTTCATCTGTTATTTCATCCATTTGTTTAATGTAGATAATACAACCTGCCGCAATTAAGAAAGCAATACCTAAGAATGATGATATGAATAAGAACATACCATTATTTTCTCTATTATCCTTAGCTATTTCTTCTTTTGTCTCATAACCTGGATCAACTTCATCCAATGCTTTCGAAGCTTCTTTCATTTGAGATTTATCTGTAATAGTAAAGCCATATTGCGGAGAAAGGTCATCTTTATCTATTTGCCCTTTCTCTTTCAATAAACGATAGTCTTCATCATTGACGATTACCAACACACCGCCACGTAACGTAAGCAAGCTGAAACGTGTATCAAGTTCAGTGTCTTGTACTTTCACACGGAAGAGTTGTTGTCCTTGTTTATCTTGAAATGCTACATATGAATCGTTAGTAATCGGTTTTAAGAACAGACCTGTTCCAAAAGGGTGCGAAAGTTTTGCGGTATGATCAGAGAGCCCTGCATTCTCGACATATTTTTCACTTGTGACGCGAATACCTATCTCGTAGCCGACATTTTTCTTAAATAAATTATTCTTCTGAGACTGTACCATCAACAACTCTTTATAATTTAAGTCATAATCGATATGATGTTTTTTTAATGCTTTTTCATATAAATCCACATCATGTTTCGATTGTAATGTCACATCATATGGCGAAAACATATTGAGTTGCACTTTTTCCATCTTCATTTGTATAGCACTAAAACAAAGTACAGTTACTGTAATCGCAGAAATGACCGCAATAATAGTTATAGATAAGGCATTCTTTTTCATACGATGCATAATAGATGACGTGAAAATGACATCATTAATTGAAACTTGGCCTTTGTTTCTTTTCTTCAATGTCTTGAATAATAAAGATACCGTACTTCTAAAGAATAAATAAGCACCGACAATTGTCAGGAATAAAATTAAAAACGGAATAGCCATATTCGCTAAAAGCTTTGTATCAACCGCCATAACATATCCTGAAATAATCATCGCAAGCCCTACAATACCACTGATTGCTTCAAGTACTGTAATTTTATTTGATTTCACATCAGCCGTACGACGAGTTTGCATTAATCCTAAAATGGAACGTCGTTTGATAAAGAATGCGTTTTGAACAATAACTAAGATGTACGCAATTACTAACATCAATGCCGTTGCGCCTACTGCTTTTAAGCTGAAATGCAAATGTACCGTTTCATTCATTTGCATTAATTTCGTCACAATCAATAATAAAATTCTAGACCCTACTAAGCCGACAACTATGCCGACAAGACCTGTGACAACAAATATCGCAAATTGCTCTAACATCGACATACGAACTACATTTGCTTTCGTTAATCCGATTAATTGATAGAGTCCAAGTTCTTTATCTCTTTGTTTAATGAAGAGCTGATTCACATACATTAAAAAGATTATAATGATAATGAACAGTACAACACTACCTAAACTCGCGCCTTTTTGAATTAATTTCGAAGATTCACTATTATTGATTGTTTCTGTATATTTTAATGTCACAAAGCTAAAGTACAAGGAAATACTCATTATGAGAGAAAAAAGATATAAACCATAATGTCTGATGTTTTGTCTTAAGTTCTTTAATACAATATGTCTAAACGTCATAAGACACACCGCCCAAGACGCTTTGTGCTTGAATGATTTCCTTATAGAACGCTTGTTTAGAACGTTCACCTTGGTATAGCTCAGAATGTATTTGACCATCTTTCAACATGATGACACGGTTTGAATAACTGGCTGCTGCCGGATCATGTGTCACCATTAAAATAGTCGTATCAAAGCGTTCATTCATATTTTTCAAACGTCTTAATAAATCTTGTGCACTTTTAGAATCTAACGCCCCTGTTGGTTCATCTGCGAAGATAATTGCTGGACGTGTGATAAATGCACGGGCTGCAGAAACTCTTTGTTTCTGACCACCTGAAACTTCAGATGGATATTTATTTGCTAAATCTCTGATACCTAATGTTTCTGTCACTTCATCAAATCGTGCATCCACTTCTTTTTTGGATAACTTTTGAATAGATAACGGCAACATAATATTTTCCTTAACTGTCAATGTGTCTAATAAATTATAATCTTGGAAAATAAAGCCGATTTCTTTTTTACGCACTTCTGACAGTGCTTTGTTACTTAATTTCTGCAATTGATGTCCGTTAAGTTCCACTGAACCTTGTGTTATATAATCAATGGAGCTTAACATATTCAATAATGTCGTTTTACCAGAACCAGACGGTCCCATAATTGAAATGAATTCACCTTTTTCAACTTTAAACGAGATGCCTTTCAGCACTTCATGCGCCACATGCTTATTTCCAAATACTTTTGTTAAATTGGATACTGTTAGAATTTCCATTTTTTGCGCTCCTTTTTTCTTAACTCTTGTATTTATAGTGTACGCATAAGTGATTTTATGGTCGTTGATTTGATATTACAAAACGCATGTTTAAAGTGACGATTTTGTCACTTCAGACATACGTTCTAACATTTCGTTCTGTTTAGGGAAGATAAAAGAGACTGTTGTCCCTTCTTCTGCAATAGAATCAACCGATACTTGTATATGTAATGGCTGTTTGATTTGATCCACTAAATATAAACCTAAACCTGAAGAAGTTGTCTCGTGGCGGTATTGTGTTGACGTAAAACCACGTTCAAATATACGCGGCATATCTTGAGAAGCAATTCCGCGTCCTGTATCTTTGATTTCAAGCACAATATGTCCTTCGACTTCTTTAGTGATGATTTGTATCTCTGTACCCGCTTGACTGTATTTCACCGCATTTGAAAGGACTTGGCGAATCATCATCTTGCACCATTTCATATCTGTAAAAACCTTATCTTCTTCATTAAAGTCTATATCGAACCCAATACCACGCTGTCTACAAATATTACGTGTTAACTGAATTTCTTCAATCACCATACGTTTTAATGAAACGCCTTCAAAATATAAATCTTGGTGCTTTTGGCTTAATCGTGATAAATACAATTGTTGGTCTAACATTTCATTCATGCGTGACCATTCAAACAATAAAGCTTGTCGACGAGTCATATCTTCTTCTTGATCAATGATTAATTTCAATGCGGTTAAAGGTGTTTTAATTTCATGCACAAATTCCGTTAGGCTTTGTTCATTTTCTTTTAATTGCACAGATTGCCTAGATACAATTTGTTTTTGTCTTTGAATCATCAGATATAAATATTGTAAGACTTCTTCTTCCATCGGAGTATTGGCCGCTTCTTTATGCTTCAACTCCTCAACTTCTTTCATTTCAGACAATTTTTTGTTGAACGAAGTTTCATAGTTGTAAGAAAAAATGAGGAACACCAATGTGAAGATAACATTACATAAAACGACATAAAGCATAGATTCAACAGATAAATTTTGATCTAGTACAGCTAAAATCACTAAAAAGATTTGAAAGCCAACAATCAACGCCAACCAATTCAAACGAGAGACTAAGTAATTTGAGATACGTTTAAATATTGTCATGTGCTAAATATCCTTTGCCGACCCGTGTTTCAATCGCATTAGTTAATCCAAAGTCTGCTAACTTTTTACGTAGTCGATTGATATTAACCGTCAACGTATTATCACTCACAAACGCTTCATCATCCCATAACGCCGTAATGATCTCATCACGACTGACAATTTGATTACGATGTTTTAATAAAATCTCTAGAATAAGCATTTCAGTTTTAGAAAGATGTGCGGTTTCATTTCCTCTCTCTAATACGCCTTTACCAAGGTCCACTTGGACATCGCCCCATGACAACATACGTTGCTCCTCTAGATTGAATTGATATACACGGCGATATATGGCTTTAAGCTTCGCGATTAAGACATTAGTATAGAAAGGCTTCTGCATAAAATCATCTGCCCCTAGTTCCATACTCATAACTTGATCCATTGGATTATCTCTCGCTGATAAAAATAAGATAGGTACATTCGATTGATTACGTATTTCACGACACCAATAAAACCCGTCATATTTCGGCAACTCTACATCCATGATAATAATTTCTGGTTGTTCCTGTTCAAATGCTTCCATAACTTGATTAAAATCATCAATACCAGACACTTGCAAATCCCAATGTTCTAGTTCTTTTTTTAATTGTTCAAATAAGGACTTGTCATCTTCTACCAATAAAATTTTCATGTTATCACCTATTGTTTTTATTTCGAAATTATTTCAAAACTGTTTCATTTACATTTCACAACTTTTATTTTACACTTATCTTTGTGCGATTCTCTAACAATCATTGCGTTCTATCATTTTAAAGTAAAATGAAACTAAAAACGATGCAGACAATCGTCATTTACGCTATACTCAGTGTAATACTACCTTATATTATGGAGGGTGTCTATGGAACATACGATTAGAGAAATAAGTATCAATGATGCAGATGCATATATTGCTTTATTAAAAGATATCTATGATGAATCTAGCTATATGCTGTATAGCCCTGGCGAATATGTGCCATCTCTTTCAAGCGCATTACAGCAGCTTGAACATTTTATCACTTCTCCATCGAATACTATTTATCTTGCAGAAATCGACGGTAAGTTGATTGGTTTTGCGATTGTCACATCTCGCGAATATGAACGTACACGCCACGAAACACGCGTGCGTCTTGGCATTCGCGCACAATACCGCAGCAAAGGTGTTGGACAATCATTATTAAATGCAGTGGATGCATGGGCATACAATCACGATATTCGTCGTTTAGAAGCATTAGTTGTCCCTCAAAATGAGCATGCTGTAGACTTATTCAAATCAGCAGGCTATCAAATTGAAGGCGAAATGCGCGATAAACTCAAAATAGATAATAAATACTATAGTGAATACGTTATGGCTAAACTATTGCACTAATATTTCTCCTGATATGTCACAAACATATCAGGTTTTTTATTACTTTCATTTTCTATTTTACATATAACCCACTTATTATCTTATAACAAAAAGAAGTATCTACAAAGCCAATTACTTTGTGATACTTCTTTTAAAATATGATCTGTTGTTAACATACTAATCCTTATAAGGATTTAATTGAATCGGTTCAAATTGCTCATCTGGATTTTTAATCGTTGTTGAGCTTGTATTTCTACTTAAGAAACGTTGTACAGAGACTAGATTTTCTTTTGATTCTGGTAAGTTTAAATGGAATTGATACTGATGTCTTAAATGGTGTGACCCATCAAAAAAGAATGTATCGACTGATGTACCGTCTTCTTCTAAAACCCGTGCAAATTCTTGATTTTGACTGAAGAATGGATCTGCATCCCCAACAGATAAGAAAGTCGGTGGATAATCTTTTGTGACATGTTCCACTGTCGACATTTCAGATAAATCTCTGAATTCACTTTCCCACTCTTCTGTACCAGTATAACTTCTCATAAAGAGTTGAATACGTGGGAACTCTGTTTCTCTAACTGTATTCATGTTATAGAAACCACCGAAAAAGATAGCTGCACGAATATTTTTCGGTTTGAAACGTTGTTTAAAGTGCATATCTTTTCTTAACTGTTCATCTGTTTGAATCGCAGTAAATTGACTGGATAACTGTGCACCTGCTGAGTCGCCGCCGAACACCACTTGCGTAAAATCAATCGGCAATTCATGCGGATTCTTTTTAATGAATTTTACAGCTTGATCCATTTGAATTAAAGGGGTCGGATATTTGTACTGTGGTGCTAAAGCATAGTTAATATTCACTACAATATAGCCTTGTTCTGCGATTTTTGCCAACAATGGATTTTTATATTGTTTATCACCCGCAATAAAGCCGCCGCCATGCATCCAAAAAATCACTGGTAATTTCACATCTTTATCTAATTCTGCTGGTGTGATGATATCAAGCTGACTCTTCGGGAATGCTTTACTATATGTAATATTATTAAAGACCTTTACATTATTATTGTTAATCGCGACTTTAGGTTTCATATTTTGTTTATGTTGATAGTCCATATAAAGTTTTATACCAACACCGACAGCGATGCCTAATAACACGAAGATAATCGCACCGATTGCCAGCCATTTTTTTCTTCGACTGTTCATTTGATTACCAAGTCCTCTCTTTATTCTATCGGCAAGATAATTTCCAGTTTGTATTTATTATACTTTATATTTAAAGTCATCTCAAAGGGTGAAATCAAGAAAAATAGCGCAGCAAAATCAGCTGCGCTATACCTATTGTTTTCATCATTACTGCTTACAAGCAGTAAGTTGACCTTCATTATTCATAAGTTTTCTGCTATATCTAGTAAATGTCACACATTGGGCAATTTATGCGATATGTTGTTCATTCTCTTTTTTACGTTTGAAATATTTCACTAACACGCCAATAACAATCGCAAGTCCGATAACACCCATTGTTGGGTATAAGAAGTTGATCAGACTTGAGAAACCTACGAAACTTAATCCGTAAGCGACAAGCATCATAATCACGATTAAAATGTGATATTTTTTGCTATAAGGTGTTGTGAATCTTGCTGCGAATGAATAAAGCAGACCCAAAATTGTGTTGTACATTACGGCTAACATCACAATTGACAATACAATTGTTACGATTGGGTGAATACCATTCGCTAATGTCAATGTTGGAATAGCCGCTTCTTTGATTGCTGGGAATTCAGTTTGCAATGCAAATGTAATCAATGCTAACAGAATCGTATAAATGATACCGCCGAACATTGCACCGGCACCTGATACTCTTCTACGACTTGCGTCACCGCCGATAGCGACGATTGTACTAAATCCTACCGCAAACGCTAAACCGCCGTAAACTGTTCCCATGATAATGCCCCAAAGCGGACTTGTCTTAGGCATTTCTGCATTAATTTGATTAAATGGCACTTGACCTTTAAATAGGTAAATACCTGCAATCACAATCACTAAGATGATTAAGAAAGGTGTTACCACACCAAGTGCGCGGACAATCTTATTGAAGTCCATAAGTAATGTAATATAAATAGCAATTACCATAATCAGTGAACCTAACCATGTAGGGATGCCATAACTTTCATGGAATGCAGAACCTGCCCCTGCAATCATTGTGACAGAAATTCCGAATAAGAAGAAGACCAGTATATAGTCGACGATCCGTCCAACGTATTTTCCAAATAAATATGCCAAAGTTGATTCGTGGTTTTCAGCATCGAAAGCTGTCCCTATCTTTGCGACCTGTCTTCCGATGAATCCTAAGATAATACCTGAAATTAAAACACCGATATAAGCCCATAGACCATATTCAGTGAAGAATTGCATAACTTCTTGGCCTGTTGAAAAACCTGCGCCGACGACTACACCGACATAGGCAAAGCCAATTTTTACTGTTTCTTTATTAAACGTCATAATAACGTTGAATACCTCCTCGTGTAATTAAAAACAATGCTTGCCAACGTTAATACTTACTATCCATAGCTTATGTTTCTGTCTTTTTCTGAAAAAGGCCATTACTTATTCCATGAAAAGTATATAGTAACAATAAAACACTCAATTGCGCAATAGCCGTTAAGTGTAATTACCCAAACACAACAATAAATTACCCTCAATTTGATAGAATTACTCATTAAACTTTGTAAACATACCCATTAGTAAAACTTATGGATAAATATCACTTTTGTGCAAAACAAAAAGGATACCTCATGTGAGATACCCTTTAATTCATTTTAAATTCATTATTTTGCATCACGATTTTGGTTCAGTTCATCAATGCTGACCACCACGTTATCCATTCGTTTCGCTGTCTGTTTAAGGATATTACGGGCTACGTTATTATTAGGATCTAATTTCAAGATCTGTTTAGAAATATCGAAAGCTTTTTTATCAGAAATAACAGGTTCAGGAATTGCATGGAGCAACAACATTTGTAGTAAACTCTTCACTTCTTTGCCCTCAGTGAGTTTTATGGAAGCTTCTGCATGATAGTAAGCAGAATCCAATGCACCTTCTAAGTCACTTAATGGATAAACAAGGAGTAAGAATGCTAAATCATGCATTTCAGCTGTTTCTCCATCTTTGATCATATCTAAGATACACGTATAAAACATAACACTTTCTGCTTCATGCGCACTTGAAATGTAATGTTCTTCAAATTCCATAAAATCTGATTCGGACATTAATCGTTTCACAGATTCAAATTCGCCGTTTAAGACATGTCGCTTGATTAAATCTTTCATGCCAATGTCCTCCTATTGTTGAACAGATTTTATCTACAATTAGTATTAGTTTACCATATTTTTTTGGATTTCACATCAATTACTATAACGTATAACAATATTTCATTACGTTAAATTACAACGAACGTGTACGATACATTAAATACAAGAAATAAGGTGCACCGATTAACGCAACGACAATACCAGCCGGAATACCTGATGGTTGTAAAATCACTTGACCAACTGTATCCGAGAATACTAGTAAGAACGAGCCAATAACAATTGCTAGAGGCATAAAGAGTTGATGTCTTGGTCCCACAATCGTTTTCGCAATATGCGGTCCCATTAAACCAATAAAGCTGATAGCACCGCTCACCGCTACAGCTGCTGATGATAAAGCAACAGCAGCCAGTAAAATAATCATACGATCTCGTCTGACATTTACACCTAAGCCTTGTGCTAATAGGCCATTAGTATTCAAGATATTTAATGTATTTGCTTTCATAAACAGGAACGGTATGATGACAATCAACCATGGTAATAATGCGATGACAAACGGCCATTCATCACCCCATATATTACCCGCAAGCCATGTTGCCATAAACTCTGCTTGGTCTTTATCAAATTTAGACATCAATGTCAGTGAACCGCCAGAGAGTGCGGCAGATAACCCGACACCGACTAAGACCATACTAGCTGGAGTCATACCGCGTTCTTTAGAATAACTGAAGTAGAAAATAATTAATGCAGTTAAAATACCGCCAGTCATACTCAGTATTGGCAAAACATAGATAAAGCTATCTGCACTTACTTGTCCGATGACAATAAAGAGTGCGATAAAGAAGCCGCTTCCTGCATTAATACCTAAAATACCAGGTTCAGCTAGTGGATTATTGGTTACACTCTGCATCATCGCACCGCTTAAACTTAATGCAGCACCTGCCAGAATCGTTACTAACATTCTCGGCAGTCTAAAATCTAGTAGAATCAAACTGTCCGTATAGTCACCTAAACCAAATAAAGTTTTAAAGAACGTGCCGACAGACATTTGATATTCGCCTGAAGTGATACTCCAAACACAGGCCGCAAACAAAAGGACACTAGTTATTAATAAAGCCAGCCACTGACGTCTTCGTAATTTATCTTCTATCATATTGAGCGACCTCCTTTTCTAATTAAATAGATAAAGTAAGGCACGCCAATAAAGGAAACAATCGCACCGACTGGAGCATCTCCTAACATACGTGCGACGGTATCTGCTAAAAGAACTAAAAATGCGCCTAAAACAGCAGTTAACGGAATCACTTTCGCATAATCCGTACCAATTAAAAAGCGTACAATATGTGGCACGATTAAACCGACAAAGGCAATTTGTCCGACCATTGCTACAGCAACACCTGCTAACAGCATCGTTAGTATTAAGCTGATTGTACGAATGACGCGCACATTTTGTCCTAAGCCTTTAGCTAAGCTTTCTCCTAAGTTTAAAATTGTTAATTGTCGACTTAGTAAGATTAACAAAACAATCGTCACTAAAATAACAGGGGTACTCCATTTCAATTGAACCCAAGTTGTGCCAGAAACACCGCCCATGCTCCAAAAATTGATGTCTTGATTCAATTTAAAAGTTAATGCAATGCCTTGGCTTAAAGCCGTCAAGAATGCACTGACAGCAGCACCTGCTAAAATAATACGGATAGGATTGAACCCATCAGTTCTAGAACGGCCCATCATCAATACGATTGTACCGCCTAATATTGAACCGATAAAACCTGCAAGCATCAATAAACTAAAAGAAGCTTGCGGTACAAAGGCATATGTTAAAGCGAGCATAAAACTGGCACCAGCATTCAAGCCGATTAAGCTTGGGTCTGCCAAACCATTTTTAGTCACACCTTGAACAACTGCCCCAGCCACCGCAAGCGCCATACCTACAAGTATTGCACCTAAGTCTCTAGGTATTCTAATTTCACTGATAATGTTGTGCTGTTCATTCATAGGGTTATAATGGAAAACCGCTTCATAAATCGTCCCAAGACGAATGGGCGCATCTCCATATAAAATGGAGAGCACCAACATTGTCCCTAATATCACACATGATAAAAGTAATAACAATATAAATCTGGGATACTTCTCTTTTCTCTCTTTATCACTCATTTACCGTGCCTCATACTTTCGAATAATGTTTACACAATAAATCATATGTGACTAACATCGGTTTACCTGTACGTGGATCTGTACTTAATTCTGCATCTATATTGAAACATCTTTCTAAAATATCTTTCGTTAAGACTTCTTGTGTTTCACCGCTTGAAACAATTTCGCCTGCTTTCATCGCAATCAGATGATCTGAGAAACGAATCGCTTGGTTGATATCATGTAACACCATTACAATGGTACAATCTTGTTCACGGTTCAATTCTTGAACTAATTCAAGAATTTCTAATTGGTGACTGATATCTAAATACGTTGTTGGCTCGTCTAAGAAAATAATATCTGTTTTTTGTGCTAAAGCCATCGCAATCCATACACGTTGTCTTTGACCGCCACTTAAATCATTAATAGCTCTGTGTTTAAAATCATACGTACCTGTTACTTTAAGCGCCCAATCGATTTCAGCTTTATCTTCAGCGCTTAAGCGGCCAAAACCTTTTTGGTGTGGAAATCTGCCGTATGAAACCAATTCGCCTGCTGTTAAACCATCTGCAACATCTGGTGATTGTGGTAAAATGGCGATTTTCTTCGCAATTTCTTTCGTAGATTGTGTATGAATATTTTTACCATCTAATGTGATTTCTCCGCCTTTAACGGATAAAAGACGAGATAATGCTTTTAGTAATGTTGATTTACCGCAACCGTTAGGTCCGATAATAGACGTAACTTTGCCGTCAGGGATTTCTACATCTAGGTTATCAACAATCACATGATCCCCATATCCGATTGTTACGTGCTGACCATTTAAACGATTTGCCAATATACTTCATCCTCCATTGGATACGACATGAACCTTAAATACAGTTGCCGAAACACCTGTCTCTTTTCAAGGTCTGCCGCAGAATTTATTTCTATTTCTTATCTCATTGCATTTATTTATAATTATGACCTGTAAAGATTATCGTGAAAGCTTTCATACTTTTATCAACTACAGTCTTGTAATTGATAATCATTATCATAGGCTATATTATAACATTTTTTGGAGCGATTTCCTAACAATTCTTATGTACTAAAACGCAAGAAATCGAGACTATCGCCTCGATTTCTCATCCTTTATTCATCTACTAAGAAGCCATTACCATACACATCACGCACATCGTGGATGACTAAAAAGGCATTCTCATCAATTTTTCGAATTAAGCGTTTCGCTTTTGAAACTTGTGTTTTACTGATAACCACATATAAAATTTCTTTGTCTTCTTTTGAGTAATAACCGCGACCATCTATAATCGTAACCCCTCGTCCGATTTTTTGGTCAATAACTTTCGCCACTTCATCAGGTCGGCTTGAAATTACAGTCATCGCCTTCTTCGTATTTAAACCTTCAATAACGAATTCCATAACTTTCGTACCAATATAAAGTGAAATAATCGTTACCAATAACTTATTGACTGGAATCACAGTAAATGAAATCGCCACAACGATTAAGTCGAAAAATAGCAACGCGTAAGATGTGCTGACGTCTAAGTATTTATGTGCTAAACGCGCTAAAATCGTTGTACCTGCTGTCGTTCCCCCAGCAAGTACAATAACGCCAATACCTAATCCGACTGAAGCACCCCCGAAAATGGCATTCACAATAATGTTGCCAGTTTCAACATGCCAAGATTCAGTCAGTCCTAAAAAGACTGAAATTAACACTGTTGCAAGAATGGTTAAGTACGTACTTCGCTTACTTAAGAACTTATAGCCAATCGCAATTAAAATCGCATTCATCACAAAGTTAGTGATAGCTGGCGAAATGTGAAAAGCATAATAAAATACAATGGATAGTCCCGTTACGCCGCCTTCCCCTAATTGTGCGGAAATAATGAATGTATTGACCCCTGCAGAGAACATAAATGAACCAAATACTACGAGTGCGAGGTCACGCCATGTTCTTCGTTTCAAATCCAATCGCCCCCTTATTAAATTGTGTAGATAAGATAAATACTAGCACAGGCGCTCTTAACCAACAATGTGAAACCCCTGAATCACAGTGTTTATTAATATTAAATTAATTATTCTGAAAATTTTGTTTACTTTGTGTTGAAGCTTTGCTATAATAAATTTCAACTTCCTTAATCAAGAGATTAAGGAAGTTATCTCCTTTGTGTTGTTTACAATAAACAAGCAAAATTTTCGCTCGAATGCACCATCAGTACCTAGTCCTTACTGATTACGTGCATCAAATTCATTTCCCGTTGAAAGCAGGTAATGTTTGTGTCTCCCCACATTCATTCACCTGTTTTCATTTTGCTTAAAAAAGAAAAGCATCATATTCAGTAACAACTACCGAATACAATGCTTCTATCTATACGCTTACCAAGCGAATAATCCTACGAATGCTGCTGTTAGTAATGAAACTAAAATACCAGACAATAACATCATAGGTACATATTTCGAAACGAAATCAGATGTTTTCTTATCAACAATACCTTTTAATGTCCCGATAATCATACCGATTGTTGAGAAGTTCGCAAATGATACTAAGAAAGTAGAAATAACTGCACGTCTATGCGGATCATATGATTTAACCGCATCAGAAATTTGTCCCATGACTACGAATTCGTTTGTGACAATCTTCTTAGCCATTTGTTGCGCAACTGGCCATGCTTCGCTCCAAGGTAGACCAAGTAATAATGAGAAAGGCACCATGATGACACCTAAAATTTGGTCTAAGCCAAAGCTGAATTTCACATTGAACCAACCAATTACTGTACCTGAAAGTACGTGAAGTAAACGATCAATTAAGTCTGCTAATGCTACGAAACTGATTACGAATGCGATAATAATCAATACTAATTTACCAGCGTTGATAACTGAGTCTCCAAGGAATGAGAAGAACGGTTGACGTTCTACACCTTCTTGTTGGATGTGGTAAATCACATCTTCACGTTCTTCAACTGTTACTGGGTTTAAGATAGAAGTAACAATAATCGCATTGATAATATTTAATGGAATTGCTGTTAATACAAGTTCACCTGGAATCATCGTTACATACGCACCGACAATTGCACCAGATACTGAACTCATAGACATCATCGCAATTGTTAGTACACGCATTTCATTCATACGTTTTAACTGTTCACTTGAAACAGCTAATGCTTCTGTGTTCCCTAAGAACATCATTTCGATACCGAAGAATGATTCGAATTTTGGTTGACGTGTAATTTTAGCTAACGCCCAACCAATCCAACCGATAACTTTAGGTAAAATATTAAAGTACATTAAAATATCGAATAAAGGTACTACGAGTAAAATTGGAAATAAGGCTGCAACCGCCATATCTATTTCTTTCGTATCTACAAAGCTTTTGAACGCAAACCCTGTACCAGCGTTCGCTGATTCAATCAGCCATGCAATACCATCTGCCATTTTAGAAACTGCCGCATTTCCCCATGGGAAGAAGACAAAGAACCATGCTAAGAATAAGTTTACAATGACTAAGATACCAATTGATTTCCATTGGATCGCTTTTCTATTTCTAGAGAAGAGCACTGCAATACCTAAAAATACAATCAAACCAACAATGTTGATAAGTAAATACATTTTACACCCGCCATTTCTATTATTTTATTATGTACAAGTCTACACTGACAGAATCATAACCTCCCGATTGAATTCCCTATAATCCTTACAATGTCCGCCTGTTACTTGAGATATTTCGTATTTACAAATTGTAAAAAATTTAAGTGCTTTTTTAGTATATCATGTTGGTTGTTACCTTTGAATTAGATTTTTGAGAAATGAAACAAAAATTCTTGCAATAAATATGATTGTCATAATTCGTCTATATATCTCTTTTGTTATAAAAATAAGGTTGAGACTTTTCTTCTTGTCTCAACCTTTATCATTAATCTGTCAGTTTTTGTGTCATCACAAATTCTTTATACTTTTCATGCGACTGCATTAACTCATGATGCTTACCAATACCCGTCACACGTCCACCATCTAAGAAGATAATTTGATCAGCTTTCATAATGGTAGAAAGACGGTGTGCGATTACCACAGTTGTACGTTCCTTCATTAATGTTTCTAATGATTCTTGAATTTTTCTTTCACTTTCACTATCTAAATTTGCGGTCGCTTCATCTAATAATAAAATATCAGGATTTTTCACAAAGCTGCGCGCAATATCAATACGCTGACGTTGACCACCAGAAAGTTTCAATCCGCGTTCACCGACTAAGGTATCGTATCCCTCATCAAAATCTGTAATGAATTCGTGACAGTTCGCTAATTGTGTATACTGCATTAATTCAGCATCTGTCACTTTTCGGTTGATACCATATAAGATATTATCTCGAATTGTACCGCTCATCATCGCATTAGACTGCATGACATAACCAATTTTATTACGCCAATCCGATAGCGGTAATTGATAGATAGAAACATCATTATAAAGGATGTCTCCTTGTGTCACGTCATACATTCGTTCTATTAAATTGAAAATCGTACTTTTTCCTGATCCTGATGGCCCTACAAATGCAGTTACTTTACCCTTTGGAATATCAAAATTCAAATCATGTAAGACTTCTTTTGTATCATAACCAAATGAAACTTCTTTAAATGCGATGTCACCATTACCTAAAGATTGACCCGTAGGCATATAGACTTCTTCTAACGGTTCTTGCATGATTTCATGAATACGGCTGCTTGCTCCGACTGCTTTCTTATAATCTGTCATCAATGTCGACAAGTTCACAAGCGGCATCGACATTTGAATAACATAAAAAATCATCGCAACAAGTGTTCCTGCAGTAATTGCGCCTGATGAAATACGGATACCTCCGAAACCAAGAATTATCCCGATTGTTAACAACATGATCAAACCGGAAATCGGTTGGATGACTGCCGCAATTTTCGCTTGTTTCAGACCCAGCTTATAAATTTCTTTTAAATTTATATGTGCTTTATCTAGTTCAACTTGTTCCGTATTGGCAACTTTAACTAAACGCATTTCCGTTAATACACGTCCAAGCAAACCACTGAAGTTCGCAATTTCTGCTTGTGTACGCGTAGAAATTTTCTGCATGACACGTCCTAAAGGGATCATAATAATCACAAATAAAGGAATCGTAATAAAAGTTAATAGTGTCATCTGCCAATCCATAATAAACAACATAATCAATGAACCGATTAATGTGATAATAGAAGGCAGCACATTCGGTAATTTTTGAGAAACAAATTCGTTAATCACTTTAGTGTCATCTGTTAAACGACTCATTAACTGTCCACTTTCATTCACATCAAAGAAACGCATTCTTAAACGAATGATGTGTTCCCATACAACAGTACGAATCGCATAAATAATTTTTTCACCGATTTTACTTAATAAGTATAAGCCGATACCGCTTAAGACTGCATTCAACGCAAACACAGCAATAAAGATTAAAATAAACTGCATGTTGAAGGATTCGCCAGTAAATTTATCAACCATTCTTCCAGTAAATAAAGGGACAATTAAACCACTGATGCTCCCTAAGGAAGAAATAGATACTGCAATCGCAATCAAGCCGACTGGCCATGTCAGTTTCTTCAATAAGAATAAGAGTGGATTAGATGTTTTGTTAGTCTGTTTCATTTTTCACGCTTACCTCAATTATAGTTTTATGTTTCTTCTTAAATTATGATGCATAGTCCCGACTTTTCACATGATTTTAGACGTCCGGGCACCCTTCGGTCAGACAACCGTCAGACTGACGTCTAAAATAGGCATAATTTTCATATATTTATTGTTCCCTTGTATCAAACTACTTTTATGATAAAATAGTTTTACTGTGAAACTATTATTGTTGAAGGACTGAAACATACATAATGAAAAAGATAGTAATACTGACACTGTTAATATTCTTCGTAAGTACCATTATAACACCATTTTCTGATGCGGACACTGAAACCAAATCACCTGTCCAAATCGCTAATGAACGCGGTCAAAATATCGGAGAAGGTTTTGAACCAGAAAGTGCTGTGAACATTAGTCAAACCGGGCAAGTACTCTACAGCTATCATATGGATAAGAAATGGTACCCCGCTTCAATGACGAAATTGATGACAATGTACCTGACGTTAGAAGCTTTTAAAGAAGGTAAATTATCGTTAGATGACAAAGTGAAAATCACTGATAAACATTATGCGATGTCTACCCTTCCAGAGTTAAGTAATACCAAATTATATCCTGGTGAAACTTATACCATCAGTGAATTGCTTCAAATTACGGTTTCAGCCTCTAGTAATGCGGCTGCATTGATTTTAGCAAATGAAGTTTCTGATTCCACTTCTGATTTTACCGACAAGATGAACGAAAAAGCTAAAGAAATCGGGATGAACCATACACACTTTGTAAATCCGACAGGCGCTGAAAATAACTTATTAAAAAGTTTTGCGCCAAAACGTTATAAAGATGAAATGTCTAGTACATCAACCGCAAGAGATTTCGCGATTTTATCACAACGTGTCGTGCAAGATACACCTAAAGTGCTTAAATTTACTAAAGCAATCTCACCAACTCAACACGGTGTAACATATTATACGTTCAACTGGTCGCTTGAAGGTTCTGAATTGAGCTTACCTGGTACAGATGGTTTAAAAACTGGATCAAGCGACATCGCTGATTATAACCACACATTAAGCACTAAGCGTGATGGCTTCCGTATTGATCAAGCTATGATGGGTGCAGGTGACTTCGAACATCTAGGCGGAGATAAAGAACGTAATAAAATGGGCAACAGTTTAATCAATCGTTCATTTGAACAATATAAATACGTTAAAGTTATATCTAAAGGACAACACAAAATCAATAATAAAACCTATTACGTGAAAAAAGATTTATACGATGTTGTTCCAAGCAATCTTAAAAAAGAAAATTATAAATTCGTCGTAGAAGATGGCAAGCTTCATCTAGACTATGACCGACAATTTATCTCAAAAGATTATGGCCCGCCATCAGTAGATGTTCAACGTCCATTGATGCGAAAAGCAACAACATTCGCAGAATCTTCTTGGAGTACACATCCGATTCTAACGAGCCTTGGCGTTGCATTTATTGTCGCAGCACTAGCCATCGTCGTTTATATGATTATTTCATCATTCGGACGTAAGAAATAATGTTGAAATTTTAAATACAAATCAAAAACAGAGGTATAACTGCCAAGCCCTGGCGATTATACCTCTGTTTTTATTTTATCTGGCATCTTTACCATATAATTCTTTTTTGATTTGTGTTGTAGAAATACCTTCTGTACGTTTTAAGTAAATCACTTCGCATTTGTCTTTTAAGAAGTCGAATTCGCCTTCCCAATCATGACCCATGACAAAAGTATCTACATCATAACGTTCCACATCACGTTCTTTTTGACCCCAATCATCCTCAGGAATGACTAAGTCTACATAACGAATAGATTCCAACATCATTTTTCGTTGTTCATAATTGTAGTAAGATTTTTTATTTTTAATGCGGTTAAATTCATCTGTAGAGAGTGCCACAATCAGGTAATCTCCCATTTCTCTCGCTCTTCTCAGTAATTCAATATGACCATAATGCAATAAGTCATATGTACCGTACGTAATAACTCTCTTCAAATTTAAACCCTCCTTCACAATTTTAGTTACTGTAAAAAAATAACACATTTCACTCTTCAATTCATATTAAAATTGTAAGTTCGCTTATTTTTTTAACGCGCTTTTTAAAGCAGCACGCCCTCTAAAAGCTGATTGTTTAGGCACTAATTGTGCTTTGAACGCTAAATAGTTCGGACGTCCGATGCCTACTTTGTTCAACGCTTCACGCCATTGACGATAATAATGCAACGTCCAACCTTTACAGCCGCCTTCCATCACTTTGACAATTCTAAATAATGCATCGCCATCATAATGCGTCTTTTGCATACCTTCAATGTATTGGATAACTGTATCTAATAATTCTTGTGTCACTTTTGGTTTTTCTGTCACATAAGCTTGAAGCATATAACTGACAATCAATTCATCCATACGATAGCTATAATATTGTTGTACATTACGAAGTCTCAAGTAATCCATCACGCGGCCACGTACAATATAAGCATCGTGCATATAATCAAAGAAACGCTCAACACTGCGTGCTGTAATCGAGTTCTCACGTACATTATAGCCCGCAATAATATCTGGTAACAATTGAATATCATGTGCTTGATTAAATGCATGTGCCATAAATGTATGTTCTTCACAAAAAACAATGTCCTCATCAAAACGTAAATCTTTGAAACGTGCGCTGAACATCTTATCTCTTGGTCCGATAGATTGCAGCATCGCTGGGCATTGCGCTAAATTCACAACTTCATCTTTTTTAATTTCTTCATGTGTCGGGAAAGTACGCCATTCACCATGATAATCACGTCCTGTTTGTCCAATCACGATTTCAACATCGTCATTTTGTTCATAACGACGTGCCATCACATCGATACGACTCGGTAAAAATTCATCATCAGCATCTAAAAACATGAAGACATCGCCTGTAATATGAGATAAGCCGACATTACGGCTAGCCGCTGCGCCTTTGTTAGATTGACTGATAATTTTGACGTGCTTATTTTCTTTTTGAATTGTTTCAAGTGCTTCAAGTGTGCCATCTGTAGAACCATCATTAATACAAATAATTTCATGATCGTATTTCGTATCAATGGAACTGACTGCTTTCTTAATGACTTCTTCTGAGTTATAAACTGGAATAATAATAGAAATTTTCATCGTTTCACCAATTCTTTTATATAATTTGATATCTGATTTAAAGTTTCATCCGTATTGTAATCATGCCATTCATTAAAGAGCGGCGGATAATGTTCTAAACCTTCTTTTAATTTATGAAGCAACTCTGCTTCATTATATGCTTTATAGTTTTCAGGAATTTGCCAATAGTAATGATTCAAACCCCGATCCGCTTCATATTCCGCTTGATCGTAAACATAAAATAAGGCAGGTTTATTCAATAAACTCGCTTCAATCGCAAGTGAACTATAATCTGTAATGATGACATCTGCCATCAAGAACAAGTGTTGTGTCTCAATATCAGATGTAGACCCTTGTCTTACAGCTGGATGTAATTTATTGATAATTGTATAGCCTGGCAACTCCTGTTCAAAATGTTGTGCATCAATCGTTCTGTTCGCTGCTTGATGTTCTCTGTATGTCGGTACATATACTGCAAGCTTATCTTTAATCCCATACTGTTGTTTCAACTTTTCTTTTTGTTGTTCTAAGTTAACTGTAAAGTACTGTTGCATTCTAGGCAAACCAAAGCGTAACATTTGTTCAGGTGTTGCACTAAAAGCATTTCTAAAACAAATTTCCATTGGGTCGCCACCTATGAGATAGTAATCTGTCGCATGATATACTTTCAAATACTGATCTACCATTTTCTTGTTAGACAAATCGACCGCATGATCTTTTAGGCCGAAGTACTTTAAAGCGCCTGCCGCATGCCATGTTTGAATGACAGTCTGCCCTTTTTTCTTGCGATAACCTCCCATTAACAAATAGTAATTATCTACAAAAATAACTTTAGCAGTGGCTAATGCTTTTAATTGCGCAATAACGTTTTTATTACTGTTGATGACATAATCAACACCTGATAATTGTGCAACTTGTTTTTTATCTTTTTCTTTACCGATGATAGTTAAACGGTAACCTTCATTATGAAACCTTTGAACTAAAGGCCATATATCTTCTTTAAAGCTCATAAACAACACAATATGATGCGTATCGATTTTTTTATTGAACCATAATGTATTAAATACATTGATAATGGTTAAATACAGCTTCTTGATGACTTGTCTCATGTTTTTCACCTCTGCTTATTTTAAAAAAACTCCAAACACGCTAAAACATGCTTGGAGTTTACTCTTAAATAATCTTACATAAAGTCTGCAAATTGATCTCTGTAGCGCATGTGCAGAATCGAACCTACAAAGAATATAAATACGACAATAAATACGTTGTAAAGTGCTAATTGCCAATGATCAATAAAATACCAGTTATGATACAGTACTGCTGCACGGTATGATTCTGCGATGAAATAAATCGGATTCAACATCAGAATCTTTTGTACAATCGAACCTGGCTTAGCGACCCATAAAATTGGTGATGCATAGAATAATACACGCATTAACGCTTGCATCATCATTTGTGTATCACGAATTAATACACCTAGAGTCGAAGTTAAGATTGCGACAGCACTTGTAGCAATGTACGCAAATGGTACGTATAAGAATAACTGAATAATATGTATCGTCGGATAAATACCTGAAGCGATACAGAAAATAATAATAATCCCGAGTAATGCTAAATGTCCATATAATTTTGCAGTTACGGTATACGTCGGAATAATCGATAACGGGAAATTCATTTTCGCCACTTGATTATATTTCGATACAATCGAGCGTGTCCCATCTAATATTCCTTGGTTGATAAAGAACCACATACTGATACCGACAAGCATCCAGAAGATGAAGGGTATCCCATCAACCGGTGCGTTTGTACGAATCCCGAATCCGAACACGAACCAGTAGACTAAAATTTGGATAAGCGGGTTAATTAACTCCCACGCCATACCTAAGTAGTTATTATGGTTAGCAATTTTCAACTCAAATTGTGCTAACCTGTGGATCAAATAAAATCCTTTAATATGTTCTTTCAGAACAGTTATTAATGCTCCCATGTTCAAACCACGCTTTCAAACGATTTGCGCATTTCATTACATATGCTTATGTAATTTTTTCTCTATGCTTGAAATATATCCATCTCAACATTATACGTAATTATAATATAGAATGGAATAATTTTCATTACTAATGGCAAAGAAATGACTTTAACGACGAAAATAATGACCAATTCTTCAAGAAATGGTAAAATTTATAGCGTTGAAGAATTCATATGCGTTTTGACCGCTCGGCATCGCAATATGTACTATAATAGAGTAAATAGAGGTTAAGGAAGAGGTTATACAATGAAAGATGTATCTGTAAAGATGGATAATATTACAAAAGAATATCGTATCTATCGTAATAACAAAGAACGAATCAAAGATGCGCTCATTCCTAATCATAAGAACAAAACATTTTACGCGTTAAAAGATGTCTCAATGACAGCGTATAAAGGTGATATTATCGGTTTAGTCGGCATCAACGGTTCAGGCAAATCAACCCTCAGCAATATTATCGGCGGATCTTTATCCAACACTGCAGGTTCAATTGAAAAAAATGGTGAAGTCAGTGTTATTGCGATCAATGCAGGGCTTAACGCACAATTAACAGGATTAGAAAATATTGAATTTAAAATGTTGTGCATGGGCTTTACACGTAAAGAAATTAAAAAGCTCACACCTAAAATCGTTGAATTCAGTGAACTGGGAGAGTTTATTTACCAACCCGTTAAAAAGTATTCAAGTGGTATGCGTGCTAAACTTGGTTTCTCTATCAACGTCACGATTGATCCGGATATTTTAGTGATTGACGAAGCGTTGTCTGTCGGAGACCAAACATTCACGCAAAAATCATTAGACAAAATCCACGAATTTAAAGAAGCAGGCAAAACGATTTTCTTCGTCAGCCATAACATCGGCCAAGTCCGTCAATTCTGTACAAAAATCGCTTGGATTGAAGGCGGACGCTTGAAACAATTCGGCGAAGTTGAGGAAGTATTGCCTAAGTACGAACAATTCCTTAAAGACTTTAAAAAGAAATCTAAAGCAGACCAAAAAGCTTTCCGTAAAAACTTAGACGAAGAAAGATTTGTGATGAAATAAACAATTGAAGCTGTAAAAGAAATCGCAGTATAAACTGCTTTTTCTTTTCTTCTTCTACTTCACTCTTTTAAAGCGATATTGATATTTCTGAATCTTTTTACTTAAAAAACTTTAAGCAAACCTCTTTAAATCAAAGAAAAAAAGTATTATCATTAAGTACAAGTGTATTAACAACAGGCAAAATAATATTGCACACTTGATTAATGTCGGATGCTCTCATACAATGACATTTTGATACAAGTAATCATTTCAATATTTTGATACACCTTCATTTTCTTTAAAGTGAAGGTATATCAAAATATTGAAATCTAATCAGCCTGAACTTCAATATGTCATATCATTTCTCAAGTAAGCAGGTGATTGATATAGCTAAACAAAATAAGACACAAGCATTTGCGAACCTTGTCCGTGCGTATCGTAAAGAACACATCGGTAAAGGTCCCGAACAAATCAAAGTGTTTTTCAAAGATAACTGGGCGGTTGCCCATATGACAGGAAGCCTAAGTAAAGTTGAAAACTTCTATTTGCGTAATACTCAAAGTAAGGAATTCGAAAGAATGCTTAAATTTGGACGTACAGAAGAAATTAAACAACTTTACAACCAACATCCACCTACAGAAATGGAAGAATTGGTAGGTGCGAAATTTGTAAAACTATTTACAGATGTTAATTTAGAAGATGATGAAGTCATTTCAATATTCGTGTTCGATCGCAATATTGAATCGTAATAGAATATATTAGGATTGGTGTAAGGTACTCGGTGCTGTTTACTAACCTACTTTGAAACTCGTAAAGACTTTTCAAGGAGGTGATGCATGTAAACAGGAGCGAGTTTTTTATTTCCATATAACATTAAATTGAACTTACCTTATTAAACAACCATTCATTTCTATAAAAATTTTCAATACGCTACACTCACCACTATAGTAGTCTATTGAAACCAGCCCAATTATAACAATGTGCTTTACGTATAAGAAAACAGCCCATTCTATACGCACAAAGCTGATACAGCAGCAATTCTCTTGCAACCTCCTGTTTTAAAATGTTTGATTGAAAAAGCTAATCATAAACATTGCAAGATGCTGTCATAGCTACACAATAACCCTAACAACAACCGGTAAGTTCAAATTAAGTGCCAAATAGTAATCAGTATGCCTATAACAGCAATTGATGGTTAAAATAAAACTGCGTTAAAAATTTAAAACGCGCTAAGTATTGAAATAAGGTAACAATGCATATATTCTGCTGATTGAATTCCCACAATTCATCACCACCAGCAGTGCCCTCAACTTTCTTATGCTTCACGTTACTATTTCAAACTTACAACACAACCCTTACTCAAATAAAACAGAGTTTAAGTCGCTCTGAATGATAATCATCGATCAAACGCACACCTGTTATATGGAAATGAGCCCAAACAAAACGTTTAAACTCAATCTTGAAAATCACACGACGATTCAGAACGTGATTAGCCCTGCATTCTGAATCCTACCCTCATTAATAAAAATGTCAAAAAACCTGTGTTCAATTAAGCTCCCTCAACTACTTAATTGAAACACATGAAACTATAAAATAATAACCCTTAAAAATAAAACGCATTGCAGCTACCCTTTCTACTGCAATGCGTATTTTTTATTTCTTAAATTTTACTATTAGTAGTTTTGAATTTAGACCATATAGTTCGTGCGAAAATGACTATAACTAATGCTAATCCAACATATCCTACAAATGGATAAATCATTGCAACCAATTCTCCAAATGGAAGTGTACCTCCAGCCATAAAAACAATACCTAATAAAACAGTGATAAGCACACCAAATTTTGATGGAATAAAACGCATAAACTCATTTTTAATCAACCAATACATCGGTGCTGTTGTTGAATAAATACCTAGCAATATACAAATAGAGAAAATAGTCGCTACCCAAGGACTAATTGTATCTCCAAGATATAATACCGGTACTTCTAACTTTAATACGTTAGGATAATGTGCAAACATTGCTAATACCATGGCCAGCACAGCAGCCATTAAACCAGCTCCACCACAAATACCTGCAGCATATGCTTCTTTACGACTACCAGATTGTTGTCCAAGTTGAGTAAAGAATATCGTTCCTGCTAAAATATTATAGCAAAAGAACAAAATACTTGATTGCCACCAATGACCAGCAGGCTGTAAATCTTTAGCAGCTTGCGGTAATGTGTCTAAAGATGGTAATGAACCAATATTTTTTAGGAAGACCACTAAACAAATAGCGATAGTTAAAACAACAATAACTGGTCCGACTGCTCCAATAATATCCACCAGTTTTTTCAAGCCAAATATTACTGTTATCATTGTTACAATTCCCATACCTAAAAGTCCAACATAAGTTGGTGTTCCAAAATGTTCATTAGCAATTGCACCAGTACCTGAAATCATTATTACTACAATACTGAATAAAAATAATAACGTGAAATACTCTACCAATCTCCCTATTATTTTTCCGCAGTATAGTTTAAAAATGTCACCTGGTTGTGCTAATTGAAGCTCATAGCCTCTAGTCATTAATGTTACTCCTAAAGAACAAAATAGGAGTGCACTTAAAAATACACCTGCAATTCCTGCTTTACCGTATGAAGCAAAGAACTGCATTACTTCTTGCCCCGTTGCAAATCCTGATCCAATCAAATACGCCATATAGGCCCCACTTAACTTTAAAACATTCTTCCAATCAATTCCTTTTTCCATATAAACACCCCTATTACCAACCTTGTCCTTCAACTTGGTAACCATCTAATTTTCCATCGCGCAATTCTTCCATAGTTTCTGTTAATATATTCAATGCTTTATCTAACTCTTTATCTGTTATTACTAAAGGCGGCTGGAATCGTAGCACATTTCCTGCTACGGCAATAATTACTACTCCTCTTTCATAACAACGATTACAAATTTTTAAAGCAGCTAAATTATCTCTTTCTTTACTTTGTTTATCTTTTACAATATCTATTCCAATAGATAACCCTAGACCTCTTACATCACCTACAAATTCAAACTTATCAATCCAATTTTCCATATATTTTTTAGCGTATTTACCTTTTACGGCTGCTTTGTCAACTAACTTATCTTCTTCTAACATTTCTAAAGTTGCTAACGCCGCTGCACAGCTTACTGGATTTGCTCCCATTGTGAATAGATGAGCTGGTGATGCTAAACTATCCATAATTTCTTCTCTTCCAACAATTGCTGACATTGGCATTCCGCCTGCTAACGATTTTCCATATGCTACTAAATCAGGTTCAAAATTAAAGTGTTCTATCGAACTCCATTTTCCAGTTCTTCCCATTCCTTGTTGAATATCATCAACTGCAATTAAAATTCCATGTTCCTTACATAGCTTTTCCAAAGCTTCAAAATAACCTTCTACCGGTTCTAATAATCCTCCATCTCCTTGAATAGTTTCTACGATTACACACGCAACTTCATCTGGAGGTAAATATTTTTCAAACATTTCTTTTAAAGGTGCTAAATACTCATCAATAGTATTGGATTCTGTCGAACCATACATTCCTCTGTAATTATCTGGGAATGGGATGTGATACACTCCGGGTAATAACGGCCCTATTTTTTCCTCATGTTCAAACTAATCGCTGATAAAGAAATCGAACCAAATGTGGAACCATGATAAGCGTTGGTAAAACTAATAATATAAGGTCTACCAGTATAAGCTCTTGAAAATTTAATGATTCCATCACATGCATCAGAACCAGTAAGACCAAAAAGTACTTTTTTATTAAATTTCCCAGGTGATAACTCACACAGTTTTTCAGAAAGATTAGCTAGCGGCTCGTGATACATATAAGCCGGTGTATAATGAATCATTTTACTTGTTTGTTCTTGTATAGCCTTTACAACTTTCTCAGGTGTATGACCAACATTTTGTGAACTCGCACTTGATAATAAATCGATATATTCTTTTCCATCGATATCTGTTAATGTTGCTCCATGTGCGTAATCAATAATGAGTGGATAATAAGGTATCCGACCTGCTTCAGCAAAATATTTATGATCCCGATTAAATATTTCTTGAGCATTTCCCATTTAAAACATCTCCCTTTATTTTGCACAATTTTATTTGAATTTGTAGAGTCGAATACATGTAATATACTACTATTCTCTCTCGGTGTAAACAGATTATTTGAAATATTCTGATAAATAAGAATATATATAGGAGGTTTTATCTTTTTAAAGTAACAATATTATTTATATAGAAAAAGTAACCATTCTTAGAATGATTACTTTTTTAGGCTATATACTAATTTTTAATAAATATAACTTAAACTTACTCTACTGAGTTTAAAACATCTCTTTCTGCTTTTAATTGTTCGATGAAGTCTTTCACATCTACGCTAGTTTCTTCAGAAGCACCGCGTTTTCTTACCGCAACTGTACCATTTTCTACTTCGTTATCTCCCACAACAAGTGTATATGGTACTTTTCTTAAGTGTGCTTGACGGATTTTATAACCCATTTTTTCGTCTGAAAGATCTAAATCTACTCTGAAGCCTTCAGCTTTCAATTGACGTTTCAAGTCTTTTACCGCATCTAAATGCAAGTCTGCATTGACAGGAATCACTTCTAATTGTACAGGTGCTAACCATAATGGTAAGTTTCCGCCAAAGTGTTCAAGTAAGATACCGATAAAACGATCGCTTGAACCATAAATTGCACGGTGGATAACCACTGGACGTTCTTTTTCTCCGTCTTTATTAACGAAAGTTAAATCGAATTTTTCAGGCATTTGGAAATCTAGTTGTACAGTACCGCATTGGTGACTACGTCCTAATGCATCTTTGATGTGAATATCAATTTTAGGACCATAGAACGCGCCGTCTTTTTCATTGACTGTATATTCAAAACCATGTTGATTCAATACATTTTCTAATGATTGTTCAGCGAAATCCCAAAGTTCGATTTCACCCATAAAGTCATCTGGACGAGTAGAAAGTTCAATACTGTAATCGAAGCCGAAGACACTATAAACTTTATGAATCAAACCTAAGACATCTAAGATTTCTGATTCAATTTGGTCACGACGAACGAAGATATGTGCATCATCTTGGTTGAATGTTCTTACACGGAATAAACCATTTAAAGAACCGCTTAATTCATGACGGTGGACTTGACCGAATTCAGCCATACGAATTGGCAAGTCACGATAAGAATGTAAATGATTTTTGTAAATCAACATATGTCCAGGACAGTTCATTGGTTTTATTGCATAAGTTTGTTCATCTACTTCAGTGAAGTACATATTGTCTTGGTAGTGATCCCAGTGACCACTGTTTTTCCATAAAGTTTCATCCATGATAAATGGAGTGTAGACTTCTTCATAATCCGCTTCGAACTGTAATTGTCTCAACATATTTTGTAATTCTAAACGAATCACTTGTCCGTTATGCGCATAAAACGGCATACCTGGCGCAAATTCTGAGAATGAGAAGATATCTAATTCTTTACCTAAACGACGATGGTTCACTTGTTCATATTTATCAATAAACGCTTGATGGTCTTCTAAGGCTTTCGCATCTGCGAATGCAAAACCAGATACACGTTGTAATGCTTCGTTGTTCACATCACGTAACCAGTTAGTTGCGGATACTGCTTGTAAACTGAAGTGTTTCACTTTAGATAAGTTGTGTACTAAAGGTTGGTCGATAACCGCTGCGTAATCTCCATGCACCGCAACTTTCACAGGCTCTGCGGCTTGTTCAATATGATGTTGCATAAAAGCATTTTCATTAAATTGGTCTAATGCGTCTAATTTTGATAATTCACGAACTTCAATTGGATGATTGGCGCTTACTGCTTTTTGAATGTCTTTAGAAACTTTTTCTAAATCCCCTGCTTTCAAGTTTTCTTCAGGTTTGAAGTCTACAAAGAATTGTTCTTTGTTTACACCGAATCCCGCAACTTTTGCACCGTGTTTTTCTAGGACTTCACCTGCTAAATAACCTAAAGTATAACGAATGGCTTCTAACCCTTTTTCATCTTCATATGTCAAGAATTCAACTTGGCAATCTTCTCCGATGTATTCGTTCAAACCATAAAATGTGCCATCCACATTCGCAACCGCAACTTTTTTCGCAAAAGAACTGCCGATTTGTTGCGCAACTTGGTAAAGTGTTGTGCCTTGTGCCACCTCCAATTTGCGTTGATCTGGTAAAGTAACGATAACTTGTTCTGCCATAATTATTGCCTCCTTAAATTCTAATGGTTGATTTTATTCAATAAAAAAACTGCACTTATCCTCTGATAACAGGGACGAGTGCAGTTTATGCTCGTGGTACCACCCACATTCGAAACAAGTCATTAAACAAGACTTCAATTGGAGTTGCTCTCCTAGAAGTCTCAACTTGCTTCCTCATTAGAATGGCGTAACATGCCATTAGTCGGTATGCTTTCACATACATCTCAAAAGGAGTAAAACACAGTTTAAGTAATTAGAAAGCTTCCAGCCGCTGACTTTCTATCTCTGACTTAAATCTTGTATTTCATATCTTTTTCATCGAATCCGTTTTTAAATTAAGTACATTGTATCGTAACGATTACGATTCTGCAATATATTTTTTATAAGTTCATCATTTTGTAAAACTTGAAAACGTTTTATTCTTTAAATCATTTCCTCATTATTTTATTTAATGGCTTACCTTTTGCGAGCTCATCTACGATCTTATCTAAATAGCGAATTTCCTGCATTAAAGGTGCTTCAATGTTTTCAACACGAATGCCGCAAATGACACCCGTAATTAACTTGCGGTTCGGATTTAAGTCAGGTGCTTGCGCAAAGAAATCTTCAAACGGTACTCGCTCATCTAATACTTGTTGTAAACCTGCTTCATCATATCCTGTTAACCAAGTGATTACTTCATGCAATTCATCTTTTGTACGCCCTTTTTTCTCAACCTTTGTCACATAATGCGGATAAACACTTGCGAATGCCATATCATAAATTTTATGTCTTGCCACGCATGTCACTCCTCTGCTTGTATTTATTTCTATTATACCCCTTCTTTTGATGGCATGTTGATGCCGTTATCAAACACATCTTTTGGCACAATTTTAGTAAATACAACTACTATCATGACGAAAACTAATCCTGTAATCAGAAATACAAGCGTGTAATTGAAACCAAGAATAAAGCTGAAGAACATAATACTTAAAGGTTTGGTGAATTGACTGAGCGCAAAGCTGACAGAGAAGACCCTTGCTTTATAACTTTCCTCGATACGTTTTTGGAAGTAGATTTGAAGTGGAATATTACTGTATTGTGCGCTGAAACCTAATACAATATAAACGCCAATTAACGCTAACACCCCAGCTAAATTTCCCATTGCCATCATCGTAATCAATGCCAACGCAAAGAAAATCATCGCAATCGTGTAGCTCGATCCAATTAAATATAAACGTAAATTTTGTTTAGGCGGGAAAATCGCAAGAATGATACTGCCTAACGCCATGCTGATTGTTAAAGAAGCCTCTATCCATCCAAATGCACTTGAAGATACATGCATCTTTTGAATGGCTAACATTGAAATGCCAATCGGTATCGCATACAAAATAATATTAATCACTGCCAAATAAACCACCATCGTCGCTAAATCCTTTTTAGCCCATATGTAGTGAAAACCTTTTTTGAAATTATTGATGAAAGCTTGGTTCTCTTTTTCCACATGTCTGTTTAAAGGTATAAATGCTATCGTCAACATGGCGAGTGATTCAGTCACTAAAATCACATATCCCATTTGTTCAATAGAAAGGAATCCTACCACAATACCGCCGATTACTGGCGCTAAGAATGATGTGGCCATAATTACAATATTCCTTAAAGACACAAAGCGCTCTAATTGCTCCCCTGTTATCTTCGCTAAATTAGATTCAATGATTAAACCTACTGGCACATCAGTCGCAGTAAGCATCATCATTAAAATAACCAGTGCCCATAAATGATTTTGATACCCCACTAAAAACACAGTGATGGATAGCACGCTTAATAATTGCACAATGAAGATCATCTTTCGATTACTTTTATAATCGGCTAGGTTCCCCATAATTGGACCTAACACAATTTGAACTACAGCCATCATACCTATAACAAAACCGTATAATGCACCATTGCTTGTTTCTCTTAAAATATAAAACGAACAAGCAAAGAAAAAGATTTCCGAACCAAAGGTCGAAACTAAATCGAAAATCAATAATAGAATCCCTTTTTCATGTTGTCACCTCTTGATGTTTGTTGTTTATGCTCTTAAAGAAATGATTGTCACAAATCATGTCTCAATCATGCTTATCAAGACACTTCATATGTAAATGATACAACATTACTTTATTTTTCTAAATATTCAATACACATTATGTAGATATCATATTTTGTTCATAAAAAAGCCTGCTCTAACTTTCCTGTATTGTTAGAGAAGGCTCATTTAAATATTATTTACGCTTCAAACGTTTACGGAAAACTTTGGATACAAATCTAGGTAATCTGCGCATTCTTGCCATACGTTTCCAATCTGTAATCAAGCGATAGAACCATTCAAGATTCGTTTTACGGAAGAATAGAGGTGCACGCTTTTTTGTACCGCTATAAATCTCAATGGATCCGCCGACACCCATCAGTAATGTATGTTGAAGGCGATGACGGTGTTGTTTAATCCATTGTTCTTGTTTAGGATAACCCATACCGACAAAAACATAATCTGGATTAAATTTACTTACTTTACGAACCACTTGTTCATCTTTTAAATCAATATAACCGTGATGTGCATCGAAAGTCACATGAGGATATCGATGTTGTAGCTCTTGTTTGGCTTTTGCGACTACAGCTTCAGATGCACCTAATAAGAAGACACGCTGATGATAACGCTCAGCAATTTCTAAACACTTTGCCATAAATTCGATACCTGGCACACGTTCTTTTAACGGGGTACCTAATATTCTGCCTGCTTGAATAATCCCTGATCCATCTGGAATGATATAATCTGCTTCACTGATTAAATCATAATAACTTCGATTATCTAATGCGTAATCTACAATTTCAGGATTTGCAGTCACAACAAACATGTTATCAGTTGTATCTGTTTCTCTAAAATGCATGACCGCTTCTTTCATCTCGTCCATTGTGACGTTATCAAATTGAACAGACAAAATATCTACTTTATTCTGTTTATGCTTATGTTGAATACTCATCGCTTCAAACTCCTAACTTGCACCTCTGATTAATAAAAGTTCATTTCATCTTATTATACACGCCAGTTGAATTGATTGCATTCCTCACTATAAGTGGTAATCTGAATTTATTATGAGAATCAAAGAGGTTAGATACTATGACAAGTGAAAAAGACAAAATGTTGAGCGGTCAGCTCTATGACTCAAGAGATCCTGAGTTAGTAAAGGAACGTCATAAAGCACGCCACGCAACAAAAGCAATCAACAATGCCTTTTCTATTAAAGAACGTATGCATTTATTCCACCAAAGTGTAGGGGCTTGCGGTGAAGAAGTCTTCATTGAGCCAGATATCCACTTTGACTATGGTTATAACATTACAATTGGAGACCATTTCTATGCGAACTTTAATGCGACGATGTTAGATGTCGCAAAAATTACGATTGGCAATCACGTACTCTTAGGTCCTAACGTTCAGTTGATTACCGCAACTCACCCTTTAAATCCTAAAACACGTGCCGCTGGACTAGAGTTAGGCTACCCTATAACAATCGGTAATCATGTTTGGATTGGCGCAGGTGCGATTATTTTGCCAGGTATTACCATTGGCGATAATGTTGTTGTCGGCGCAGGCAGCGTCGTCACTAAAGATGTATCCACAAATCAAGTTGTCGCAGGTAATCCAGCACGTTACATCAAAGATGTGCCGAATGATTAAAATAGGTCCGAAGACGCAAGACGTAAATGCTAAAAATTCATACAATGAAGATAAATCATAAGTTGAGGTCATGTATCTCAACTTTTTCTAATTCAAGAAGAGGTTAAATTATGCAGTTGATTAAAGATATTCTGAGCACTTCTATGACGCTCCATTTATATTGGGTGGTATTAATCGCCATTGCTTATCTATTCGTGCATCGCAATCGTCATAAACCAAGTTTTGCGATTTTAGACATTATATTAAATTACATTCCGGTACTGACACATGAATTCGGTCATATTCTATTTAACAAAATCAGTGGCGGTCATACCGAGGATTTAGTGATTGTTACTTCTCCTAGAGAACGTATACAGACCTCGCGACAAGGCTTTGCGGTCACCAGAGCTAGAAGTAGAGTGACGATGATAATTACGACACTTGGCGGTTATGTGATGCCTCCGTTGATGTTGGCAGTCGGACTCTTTGCAGGTTACTATCATTATCCTTCACTCTTCGTATTCAGCTATCTAGCTATCTTTATTTATTTTGTGCTGATTACTTCAAGAAAAGGTATCCCTATTTTACTCACGCTCTTATTAGGTGTCATGATTTATGGTTTAGTTCAAAACGGTCAACCTGAATTCATTGTCATTATCTTATCATTGATTTACCACTTTATTTTAGGTGTGCTGTTCGGAGAGTTGCTACAATCGACTTGGACGATTATTACTTTGACTTTTACGAAACATGTTATCGACTGGGATGGTTTAGCTTTACGTCAATTAACCGGCATCCCTGTCGTAATTTTCAGTTTGTTATGGATTGCCTTTAACGTTTATATCGTGTACGCTATTATCACTATTCTACTTTTACAGAATTAAGGTGATAAAAATGGTAAAGCTTCGTCCAGCAACACAAGTCGATTTATCTTTATTTACAAAAGTTTATAATCAAGCCATCGCTGCACGTAACATCACAGCAGATATTGATGAAATGACAGAACAAGAAATGGCACACGTCTTTGATAAACACGATGCCATGCGTCCATTGTTTACAGTATACGATGAAGAAATGCGCCCAATTGGTTTTGCGAGTCTGAATTACTTTTACGGCAGACCTGCTTATGATGAAACTGCAGAAGTCAGTATCTATTTGGATCAACAGATTAGTGGGAAAGGTATTGGTACTAAAGTGATGCAACGTCTAGAACAAGAAGCCAAAGCGTTAGGGATTCGCTTCTTAACTGGCTATGTTTTCGCACAAAACATACCATGTAATAAATTATTTGAAAAACAAGGCTACGTTCTTTGGGGAGAAATGCCGCAAATCGCACACATCGATAATCAACGCTTAGACTTAAATATTTGGGGCAAACAAATTTAATAGAGATGAATAGATGAACAAAAGAAGCTTTGCGACACCGCAAAGCTTCTTTATTTTACTATTTTATATAAAACATCTTACCTTTTCGCAGTAAATTGATTTGAGGCAACTTCGTTAATAACAAGCGATATAGCAATATAGCACCCATTACCCAAACGATACCTAAAGAGACACCGCCTATCACATCAGTTAAAAAGTGTGCGTGAAAGTACATTCTTGAAAATAAAATACTTGCCCATAACACTGAAAGCAAACCAGCAATTGTCACTTGAATTGCACGATGTTTCACTTTCGGTAAAAACACCGCAAATATAATGATCACAATCAGCGTACTAGATAATGAATGCCCGCTTGGAAAAGAAAAACCTGTATCTGCTAACAAATGGTCATACGGACGATGACGATGAATGACATCCTTAAAAATAATACCTAAGATACCTCCTGAAGCCACTGTGCTTAACAACCATAAACTTAATACATAGTAACGCTTGAATAATAAAATAATCGCAATGACAATAGACATCACTACAAAGGTTAAAACATCTCCATATGTAGCCAGTGCATTCATATAATCATTAAGAAAGCCATGACCAAACTGCATTTTCGGTTCACCAAACGTTTGAATAAACCATCGTAATGTCGTTTGATCCATATATCGTAAAAAATCTAACTTTAAATAATTCCCAATCATTATAAACAAAAAGATCAGTAAGCTGACAACTAACACTATTTTTTCTGATTGATGTGCTGTATTCTCCTTCATCCTTATACCTCTTTTATCTTTTTTATTATTATATGACGATTTTTTGAATTATCCATAGGTACAAAGAATGATATACATCTCATTAATTAGAACGACAAAAAAGACGTAACCTAAATAGATTACGCCAATGATGAACCACTCTGATTCCTATTCTATTTATACGTCCGCTAATTCCCCAAAAATATGTGCCGCGTTTTCATAACTTAAAATAATTAATGGGTCATCCCCTTTTTGAATAGCAATAACTTCGTTAGTATCATCACGAGATATCACCGTCACCGCATCCCCGATTGAAATAAATTTACTAGAAAGATAAATTAATAATTTCGTACGGTCTCGTACACGACGAATCACGATTTGATCTCCTGCTTGGAATGTTTTTAAGGATTCATTGTAAATTTCTTCAAATTTACCATCTCTTGGGATGATACCGCCATGTGGGCATGTTGTCGGATAATTCAACAATGAGTCTAAACGTTCGACAAACAAATCAGACACTCTATGTTCAAGCACTTCTGCTTCTTGGTGCACTTCTTCCCAGTTGTATTTCAATATCTCGATTAAGAAAAGTTCTAATAAGCGATGACGCTTAATAATTTCTAATGTATGGTTGAAACCTTCTTCGGATAATTTGACACCCTTATAAGGTTTGGTAGTTACATAGCCCGCTTTTTCTAAACGATTGACCATCTCACTCACGGATGGGGGTTTAATATTTAAGTATTGAGAAAGTTTTTTATTTGTAACGAATGAAGTTGCGCCGCCATTATTCAAAATCGCTTTGAGGTAATCTTCTTTTTCTTCCGTTAACATCTTGTCACCGTTCCTTCCATCCAGATTCACTTTATTGTATCACGAAAAGACTTGACACGCGAAAATTCATGTCTTATGATGAAATAAATTAGGTTACCCTAAAAATTCTTTTAGGAGGTGTGATATTGTTAGAAATTGAGAATTTGGATTTGTATTTAGGCAATAAGCATGTCTTGCGAAACATCAACTTGTCTATTCCTGTTCACGGTGAAATCATCGGTATTATGGGTCCGAACGGTGCAGGAAAATCCTCATTAATCAAAGCGTTAATCGGAGAGTTTAAATCACAAGGTGTCCAATTGTTGAACAATCAACCAGTCGAATCACAACTTAAGAACATCACATACATACCGCAAAAAGCCTACTTAGATTTAGATTTTCCAATTGATGTTGAAAATGTCGTACTATCAGGCGCTTATAAAGAGATTGGGTGGTTTAAACGCCCTTCTGCACAAATTAAACAACGCTTAACTCAATTATTAGAAGAAATGGAATTAACACATTTACGTAAACGCCAAATTTCTCAATTAAGCGGTGGACAGCTGCAACGTGTATTAGTTGCACGCGCCTTGATGTCGACGAGCGAACTTTACTTATTAGACGAACCTTTTGTAGGAATTGATTTTACGAGTGAACAATTAATTATGCGTAAAATAGAAGGCTTAAAAGCCGAAGGCAAATTAATTTTAATCGTGCATCATGATCTATCAAAAGCAACTACTTATTTCGATCGTGTCATTCTGCTCAATCAAACTTTACGTTATTTCGGACCAAGCGAAGAAGCAATGACCACAGAACGATTAAACGAGACATTCATGAATCAACCACAGCGCCATTAAAGAATTAGAAAGAGAGTCAAATTTATGTACGAATTTATACAACAACTCACACAATATCAATTTTTAAACCGCGCTCTGATTATTTCCATTTGTGTCGGCATTGTGTGCGGAACAGTCGGCAGCCTGATTGTTTTAAGAGGGTTGTCACTCATGGGTGATGCGATGAGCCATGCTGTATTGCCAGGGGTTGCACTATCATTCCTCTTCAAAATTCCGATGTTTGTCGGAGCTTTAGTTACTGGAATGCTAGCCAGTCTATTCATCGGTTTTATTTCTGAACGAAGTAAAACTAAACAAGACGCAGCCATCGGCATCAGCTTCACAGCATTCTTAGCTACCGGAGTTATTATTATCAGCTTGATCAATAGTACGACGAACTTGTATCATATTCTATTCGGTAATTTGCTAGCGATTACCAATAGTGCATACTGGTCGACGATTGTGGTCAGCATAATAGTACTCTTGCTTATCATCATTTTTTACCGCCCATTAATGATTTCTACTTTCGATCCAACCTTTAGTAGAATGAGCGGTTTAAACACAACAGCCATCCACTACTTTGTGATGTTGCTCTTGTCACTTGTGACAGTTGCAAGCATTCAAACTGTGGGTATTATACTCGTTGTTGCACTGTTGATTACACCCGCTTCAGCAGCTTTTCTCATCACCAAGAAATTATGGTCTATGATGATTGTAGCCAGTCTGATCAGTGTAATCAGTTCAATAATCGGTATGTATTTCAGCTACATTTATAACATCCCTAGTGGTGCAACAATTGTCTTGTGTGCGTTTGCTATTTATGTCGGTACATTTATCTATTCTAAATTGACTCTCAAAATCAAAAAAGGAGTTACATCATGAAAAAATTAGTACCATTATTAGCTATCATGTTATTACTGTTAGCAGCATGCGGCGGAGGCAAAGATTCAAACTCAACAGCCTCTGATAATCATAAACTTAAAATCGTCACAACCAATTCAATACTATATGACATGGCCGACAACGTAGTCGGGGACCATGCGGATATACATAGCATAGTTCCTATCGGCCAAGATCCTCATGAATATGAGGTCAAACCTAAAGACATCAAAGCCTTAACAGACGCAGATATCATCCTTTATAACGGGTTGAATCTGGAGACAGGTAATGGTTGGTTTAAAAATGCTTTAGACCAAGCTGGCAAAACAACTAAAGATGATAGTGTCGTACGCGTTTCTAAAGATGTAAAACCAATTTACCTGAACGGTGCTGAAGGCGATGAGACAAAACAAGATCCTCACGCTTGGTTAAGTCTAGAGAACGGCATCAAATATGTAAAAACAATTCAGCAAGCTGCAATCAATCATGATAAAGCACACAAAGCAGACTACGAAAAACGAGGTGATGCTTATATCAACAAGCTTGAAAAGTTAAATAAAGACAGTCACGACAAGTTCGATGACATTCCTAAAGATCAACGCGCTATGATCACAAGTGAAGGCGCATTTAAATATTTCTCAAAACAATATAGCATCACTCCCGGCTATATTTGGGAAATTAACACTGAAAAACAAGGAACACCTGAACAAATGAAACAAGCAATTAAATTCGTTAAAGATCACAACTTGAAAAATCTATTAGTCGAAACAAGTGTCGATCATAAAAGCATGAAGAGCTTGAGTGAAGAAACAGGCGTTCCAATTTCAGGAGAAGTCTACACAGACTCTATTGGCAAAAAAGGCAGTAAAGGAGATTCCTACTACAAAATGATGGAATCTAACATTGAAACCGTTCATCAAAGCATGAAGTAAACAATTTATCCTTTCAATTAGCGGAAAAAGACCTCCTAGTATGTCCATTCCATTTCCGCTAATCCATAAATAATCTATCCTAAACATAAATAAGCTGTGGTCTTTCCTCCCACTGGACCACACACCACTTTAAGAAAATCGGTGCTTGCGATGACATCGATTTTCGAAGCGACAGTTCCCCTCAAGAGCTGTCGCTTTTTTTGTGTTTAATTCACTCAATCTTTCATCACAAGATCACATCTTTACCCTTTTAAATACAAACAACAAAAATTTAGTCATTTATTATATTTCTTTAAATATCTTCAATTGTTTATCTACAAAATATTTATAAATTTCCTTTACTTTTAGAAAAACTAAAGTTATGATTAATTTAGTTATTCATGGAGGGATACCCAAGTCTGGTTTAAGGGGGCTAATATTTATTTATTAATTAGGAGCACGTCAGTGCTTGCGTTGGTTCGAATCCTTCTCCCTCCGCTTAGTTTTAAACAATATTGATATCGGTTGATAAGTTAACAATTGCGGTTACTTAATCAATCGATTTTTTTGTGTATATCTAATCAATGTTAAAAAACTCTATATGAAAGTAGGTCTTTTTTTGAATTTTTCTAAGTTAAACATTCAAGAATTTGAAAATTTTGTTAATGAAAACGCATCACATTATACCCAATCATCCTCACATTTCAATTATCAAAATGAGCATCAAAATAATGTACATTTAGTCGGCGTAAAAAATGAAACAGGTGATGTATTAGCTGCTTGTTTACTGACTGAGGCACGTTGTTTAAAGTTCTTTAAATATTTCTATACACATCGCGGTCCAGTCATGAACTTTAAAGACCATGAGTTAGTCAGATTTTTTTATAAAAACTTAACGACATATCTAAAAAAGCATAACTGCTTATATGTTTTAACTGATCCTTACCTGTTAGAAAATATTCGAAGTTGTGACGGAGAAATCCTTGAATCTTATGATAACGAAACTTTTATGAATGTGATGAATTTATTAGGTTACCGTCATCAAGGGTTTACTACAGGTTATTCTCAAACAAGTCAGATCAGATGGTTGTCTGTCTTAAACCTAGAAAACAAAGATGAAAAACAATTGTTAAAAGAAATGGATTATCAAACACGCCGTAATATTAAGAAAACCTATGAAATGCAGGTGAAAGTCCGTGATTTATCAATTGATGAAACAGATCGATTTTTTAAATTATTTAAAATGGCTGAAGAAAAACACGGCTTCAAATTCAGAGATCAAAGTTATTTTGAAAGAATGCAGAAAACATACGCTGATAACAGTATGTTAAAGCTGGCTTACATCGATTTAGAAGAATTATTAGAGGCACAAAATGCGAAAGTCGCTGAGTTAAATACAGATATTGAAAATGTTCAAGCGGCATTAAAAGAAAACCCTAATTCTAAGAAAAACAAAAATAAATATGCGCAATACCAAAAGCAATTAGCAGCACAAGAACGAAAAATTACTGAAACGAAAAAATTGATAGAAACAGATGGACCTGTATTAGACTTAGCTGCAGCTTACTATATCTATAACCCTCATGAAGTTTACTACCTATCCAGCGGTTCAAACCCTAAATACAATGCCTATATGGGTGCGTACAGACTCCAATGGGAAATGATTCAATTTGCGAAAAATAAAGGTATTGATCGCTATAATTTTTACGGTATTACAGGAGATTTCAGTGAAGATGCTGAAGATTTCGGTTTTCAAAAATTCAAAGAAGGCTTTAATGCCCATGTTGAAGAATATGTCGGCGACTTTATTAAACCGATTAAACCTTTCTTTTACAAGATTTATCAATTGTTAAATAGATAAAAGTTAACAATTCTCAACTATCTAACAATTTATAATAGTTCTTTCTTTTATTTTACTATATGAAAAAGCACAGCCTGTTTGTTATGCAGACTGTGCTTTATTTAGAATTATGTTAAACGGTCCACTAAGACCATTTCATCATAGTTAATCGCTTCACGTAATTTTAAAGCTGTTTTTTCACTGATTTCTTCATCTTCGACCAATTCATTCAAAATATGTCGTTGTTCACGTAAAGCATTGAGCTTGATTCTAGCTACATTATTACGATGACCCGTTTTATTTGAGAAGATATTAGCCGCTGTCAGATTATCTGAACGCATTAAATAACTATCACAAATTGTGCCGATTTCTAATTTGTTATCAGCATTGGCTTCTTTTGTTAAACGTCTGACCACATTATAGTGGACAATGCGCATGATATTTGAGATTTCTTTTAAGTTCTGTTGCACATCTAATGAGGAAGATGCGTTTGTTTGTACACGCACACGACGTCTTAAAATAGCTACTTTAATGCGCATAATAATTCTGCGGATCAATGAAGCTTGACGATACACTTGTGTACGTTCGGCATAGCGCATATAGTTATCAAAATCACTTTGTGTAATTCTGCTTTCTTTCACGAGCTCGTTTAATGTTTCTGTCTCTGTATCAATCGCAATCCCTTGTAAGCGTTCAAGTTCTCTAGAGTTTTCATCATCATCGTCAATCACTTTCATAAAAGCAATACGATCATGATAAATTTTAATGACATTACCATAATTGAATGAAGTTTCAGGCGTCGCATGTCTTCTTAAGTAGTCAATTGTCTGTTCAAGAATATAGATACGGGCTTCTCTGAAACTCATTCCTTCCACTTCGACTTTCTTCATGACTGGTGTAATTAACGGTAATAAAACTTGAGCAATTACCAAACTTAATACCACCATACCTGCAGAAATAAAGAGTAAGTCATTACGATAAACAAATGATGTATGTTCTCCAAGCATATAAGGAAACGTCAAAGCAATGGCTAATGAAATCGTTCCATGTACTCCGCATAAAGTCATAATCATCGCGTATTTACTACGTTTAGGTTTCGTTTCTCCTTGTTCTTTATTCTCACCATCATTCATTGCGCGTTGGAATGGACTGACCGGTAAGTAGAAATACGGATATAAAACATACACCCATAAGAAACGAAATACATATACCGCTAAGGCAATCAAACCTGTAATTCCAAGTAAGAAGACTAGGTTCTGCGGCTCTGTTTTAATAATGTTTTTAACAGTTTCAGGTACAATATAGCCTAAAATTACGAATACAAAGCCATTTAATACATAACTCAATAAGTTCCATGTTTGTGTATAACTCAATTTCAACTGGTTACTGATTTGATTAATCCGATCACGCTCAAAACCATGAACTAGTCCTGAAATCACTGCCGCGATAATACCTGAAGCATGGAAGACTTCTGCCGCAAGATATGACACAAATGGTGTCAATAACTGAATGAATACAAACATATTATTGCTTTCTACACCTTTACGTGCCAATACAATGCGTAAACGAACTAAGATAATACCGACAAGCAGACCAATAACTAAACCGCCGATTGAAGTAATTAAGAACTGACCAATCGCATCCGTAATAGAAAATGCGCCTGTAATCAGTGCTGCGACAGCAATTTTGAATGAAATGATACCTGCCGCATCATTTAACAATGACTCCCCTTCTAAGATTGTCATAGAACCTTTTGGTAGAATTTTCCCTTTCGTAATTGCCGACACAGCTACCGCATCTGTCGGACATAAAACAGCAGCTAACGCAAAGCCGGCTGGCATGGGTAAGCTTGGCCATACCCAATGAATAAAGAACCCTACCCCTATGACAGTTGTAAATACTAAACCTAACGCCATCATCATTACTGGTTTTATGTAGCGCTTCAAACTCACACGCGATACATTAACACCTTCAATGAATAGTAAGGGTGCGATCAACGCAACCATAAAAACTTCTGTATCAAATCTAAAGTTTACCGGAATTGGTGTTAAAAAGATCAGCGCTCCTAAAATGATTTGGATAAACGCTAGTGGTACTTTAGGGAGAAATAATGAATGGATTAATGAACTTAAAATAATTGCTGCTATAAAGACCAAAAGACCTTCAATAATTTCCACAGCGTCACCTCTTTCTTTGTTGTATATACTTCATATATCTTTCTTCAATATCATTGAAGATTCCGACCATATATCAAGTGTCTATGTTTAATAATACTATAATCAATTGTGTGAAATCTATTCTAAAAACTTCATCATCTTATAGATATTGCGATGATTCATCTACCTTAGAGAAGAAGCTTTATATACCTGTTTAATTACCCCGTCACACACTCCTTCAAAAGTTTTTGAAATTAATTTTACAAAAGGGTGTGCTTTTTTTCTAGAAATTTCGATATATAGAGTGAGCAAGGAGGTGAACAGAAATAAAAACAATCAAAGAACTTGCAGTGACACTTATTCGTGTCGAAGACAAAAAAGAAGCAAAACCAGTTATCAAACGTCGTAGATTTGCCCGTTTAAACCCACAAAGCACTGAAGCACAATTAAACAGCTTCAAATCAGCTATTGAAAAATTAACAGGTGAAACATACGACAACATCGAAGTCACAACAGTAGAAACTTTATAAGAGGAGAATCAGATTATGACAAAATCACTAGAATTGATTTATATCAATGAAGCACACAAACCGGTCAAATTCCAAGTTCCAGATATTAAACAACAAGTATCTGAAGAATCTATCCGTAATGCGATGAGCACTTTGTTAGAAAGCAATGTATTAAATCCTCCATCAGGTAAAATCATTGCGATTAAAGGAGCACAAATCGTAGAAAAAGAAACACATGTTATCTTCTAATTAAATATAGCCGAGTTTGCTCAACATTTGAGTAAACTCGGCTATTTTTTGATTATTGCCTCGGTTGAATTACATCTCCGAAAAACACGCGTTTACTACCTAACTTTCTACATAAAGCATAATCATCATAAACATCCACGACTTGAGCTAAATTTTTATATGAATGCTTAGCGTTCAATACTTCTATAAATTGGTGCTGTTTAATACAAGCACTATGTCCTGCATCTATAAAAAATGTTTCCTCGTCTAACACCCGAATAATAGTCATTTTTGTCATGATGCGCCCCCCTTTTCCTACTTTTCATAAATCGCTTTATGTAAAACATCTCGTTTCAACAAATTATATATTGATATTTCAAAAAAATCTACAACTTTTACAATTTACAAATAAAAAGTGACACAATTTACCTATTACTTAACACAGAGCATAACGAGATTAAGTTGATATTCGTCGTTTTTCAGTGCATTTGTGTTATTTTTCTACTTTTTTTATATTTATTAAAAATATGCGACAAGATAATTAATTTAGGCGTTGCACCAACCATTATTTACATTGTATAATAACCAAGAAATTAAATAAGATGAGGTGAGCTTAATTTTGTTTAAACACCCCTGGTTGATTGCCTTAATACTCCTTCTCCTTTTAAGCGCAACTGCCGTCGGATTATATGTCGCATTCCGACATTACACACTTCAGGCAACTCAAAACGTTAAAACGTACACCGCAACCTATAACCGACCGATTCAATTTTCTGGTATTCAATCTGCTGAAACAACACAATCCTTTTACTATGATGCTCGTATGGGAAGCATCCATGACTGGTATAGTGCTGAAGGTAAAATGATAAAAAAAGATCAGCCATTGTTCGAATACTACAATAAAATACTTGAACAACAATTAACTGCAGTACGTAAGCATTTGAATACTTTAGATAGTCATCAGCATCGTCAAAACTTCCTAAATATGCATACCTATTTGGAACAAGAATATGATCGTATTCAGCTTGGACTCAGAACACAAGTCTTCAGTATGTCAGAAGGCATTGTCCATATTATTGATAAGCATCCAAGTAAGAAAAATCAATTATTTGCGCAAATTCACAGTTCAAAGCGTATAATTAAAGCTTATATTTCTGAGACTGAACTCAAACAATTGAAACTTAACCAATCTGTTGAAATTAAAACAAAAACAACGGAACAGTTTAAAGGCAAAATTTTGAGTATTAGTCATTATCCTGATGTTACAAAAAGTGAAACAAATAAATCTTATTACGAAGTTCAAATTTCTACTAATGGTGTTATACCGGTAGGAACTCACTTTCAAATTACGATTCCTACGCACTTAATTGCCCTTCCAAAGGACGTACTATATGATAAAAACGCAATATTAATTAAAAGAAATGAACAAATGGTTAAAAGAATTATTAAATACCATGAAAAATCGGGTATGGTTATTATTAGTGAAGGTTTATTACCGGGAGAAAAAGTTATTGCTCAACCCAAAAACTTCACATTAAACTAGAGTTCTTATATAATTAACCCATATCAAAAGGCTAAATAGAAAAAATAGACATTATCTTAATTTATAATGTGTAATTCAAATGATGTTCAATAAATTTTCTGGGTTCATTGGGTAATTTTTTGAAAGTATCATTTGTTTGAAATAGCCATTGTTTTATAATGTTTTTTTGTTTACATTTCATTTTTATTTAGTTATAATTAAATAAATAATAGGGGCAGGAATATTTTGATGCAATAGCATCTAGTCCCAATTATGAAATTAATGTTAATATTAGTCTATTTGCCAATAATACTACGATAATGGGAATGTCAAGGGAGGAAATACAAATGGCAGTATCAAAAATTAAAAATTCATCTGATCTTTTAGCAATGGTGACATATGCTGACAAGATGAAAAGCATTATTAAAAAAGAGTTTACAATCAGCTTCGAAGAGTTTGCAGTGTTAACTTTCCTTAGTCAATCAGATGACGAGGAATATTTCTTAAAAGATATTATTAATCACTTAAACTACAAACAACCACAAGTTGTTAAAGCTGTTAAAAATTTATCACAAGAAGATTACTTCGATAAAAAACGTAACGAACAAGATGAAAGAACTGTTTTAATCTTAGTAAATTCTAAACAACGTGAAAAAATCAATGAATTATTAAATCGTATTAACGAGCGTATCTTAACTGCAAACAAAGAAATCAAAATCTGATCAGCTGACGATAGATTATAAAGGATAATACAAAAAGCGTGATGCTTAGAATGACATACATTCAAAGCACCACGCTTTTTGTTTACAACGAAAATACGTATTTTATTGTCATTTTGTATTTTATTTGGACAACTCTTATTATTTCCCTCGTGTAGATAACTTGATTGAATAAAAGATAATAACCGCCAAGATTAATACCCAAATGATAATCGTACCGATTTGCGCTATATTAGGGTCTAAAATAACCGCATCAATCGTTTTTTGTGCTAACAATAAACCTACACCTGTAAATTCAAAACGCTTATAATACAGGCCTAAACCAGCCATAATTAAGCCGAAAAAGAACACAAAAATATGCGCATATTTCGTTACGACTATAACACCAAGATCAATATTCAAACCATGCAGTGCCACTAAAATAGCCGCCACAATCACAATGCCTATCCCTATCATCACTTCAGCTTTATTGCTATATAAATAATTCTTTCGCACAATCCTGAAATATACAAAAACAGTAATTGGAAAAATGATTAAACAATAGATGAGTGATAATCCTGTCGCAGCCTGAAATGGCACGAACTGTTTATCGTACAGGTAAGAGATTAATAAGAAATTGATAATGAAAAAGAGAATCGGATTCAGCTGTAAACCAAATAAGTTCCTTTGAATGGTTAAAATAATCTCTGCCGGTGCCTTTTTACGATATTCGATATAATCGACGTCATGCGCTTCAGATTTCGGTAAATCTTGACGAATTTTCTCTTTAATATCGTCAATCATGTTTGGCGCAATCCCTTTATAGTTGAAGTAATCACTGATATTTTCTAATAAAATTTTGTCATTCGGTCGCATGATGTGACTCCTTTAAATTTACTATCCTTACTAATTTATCATGGCACAATTGCTTAGTTCAATCAATATAAAGAAGACAGGAGTGTACAACACCCCTGCCTTTATTTCATGTATACTTATTTACCAATATCAATGCGATAAAGTTTTAAGTTTTTATCTTTTGGTGATTGGCTTGTAAATTGATAAGAAGTATCTTTATCTTTAATGTAACCGAAGTTTCCTGTAACTTCATTATAGTTATATCTCCAAGTGACCGTATTGCCTAACTGTTTACGTACAGTATTAAAGCTTGGGCCATCTGCTTTGTTGTATTTCATAGTAACGTGTGTTACCTTGCCGTGATCTTTTTGACCATCAGCAGTCACAATCAATAAGCCTTTGTCAGAGTTAAACTCATAATAATGTTTTGTTTTATCAGGTTTATAAGAGTACCCTGTGAGTTTTTGTGATTTCAAAACATCTTGGATGTTTTGACCTAGCTTAACGCCTTCTAGAGAAGTATCTCCGTGGTGGATTTGTTGAACGGTTTGAATCGTATTTCCAGACGCTGCATCTGCTTGAGAGATGCCTAGTCCAGTTACCACTGTTGCAGAAACAATAGCCGCTGAAAGTAATTTTTTCATAAGCAATAACTCCTTTGCTCTCTTTTTGTAAATTTCTTGTAACTTTTTCTGCGCTTATTACACTATACCCCTAATTACCCTTGATGTAATCAGTCTCTAGATGTAATCTTTTGTAATATTGTATAATATATTGGAGTTTAATTGCTAATATTAATGATTAAAAACTTTACTGTTGCGTAGTCACGCGTTTCTGCTCATCTTCTAATACTTCATTCACATTGATAAATGCTGTTACAGTTTCTAAGAAAGCTTTCTTTTCTTCACCCATCGGATACAATCCTGAATGTTCAAACGTTTCAACTTGTGCTTGAGCGATTCCTTTTGTATAAGTATCTAACTCTTGTGGTGTTAAACGTTCATCATATTTTCCGACGATAATTAATGCCGGTGCTTTAATTTGATGTAAGTTTAAATCAATTTCAGTTTGTTCAAATGATTTTGTTACCGCTTCTTTTTCAAGTCTTGTCATTAATGTCAGTGTATCAGAAAAGTGTTTCAACATTTTCCCTGCTTTTTTCGGTGAACCATACGTATGTTTATCTAAGAATTTTTGTTGTTTGTTTTCTTCTAACGTCCTGATTTGATCTGCGTACTTTCTGTATAAACGCGCTTCTGGCAATTCTGCTTGTAATGTTGCTGGGTTGATTAAAATAATACCATCACTATACTCAGCGTATTTAGACGCAAAATCTGCCGCAATCGTCGCACCCAGTTCTTGACCGATAAAGAATGCATGTTTGATATATAAGTAATCTAACAAGTCTTTAATATCTTCTACATAATCTGCAAAATCAATATTTAAAGGTTTATCTGAATAACCATGTCCACGTAAATCTACGCTGACGACTTGGTAATCATATGATAATTGCGTCGCAATATCATCGAAAATCGAATAGTTCTCAAAAGCGGAATGAATCAACACAACAGGTTGTCCGCTTCCCTTTGTTATATAATTTAACGTCGTATTATCCTTCGTCGTAAATAGTTCCATCTGCTTTTTCACTCTCCTTAGAATGTGGGGCGATTTTTGTTATATCTCTAGCAATTCTTCCAAAGTTGCAATTTCAAAGTCCATCTCTTCAGGTTCTGGTGCCAATTCTACTTCATCATCTTCATGATTGAACCATACACTGACCATACCCATTGCACGGGCCGGTGCAACATCATTCAAGGCATCATCACCGACGTACATCACTTCTTCAGGCTTAACATCTAATTGATCCATGATATCTTCAAAGATTTTAGGATGCGGCTTTCTAAACCCTACCATTTCAGAAGTAGATAAAAAATGAATATAGGATAAGATACCTAAGTTTTCTAAACGGTATTGTTTAATTTTAGATTTACCATTCGCAATCACACCTGTCAAATAACCTCTTTGGATTAAACGCTCTAGTGTATATTGTGTATCATGGTAAGGGAACACGTAACGATAAAAATGTGTTTCAAAATCGCGGAACAAATCTTTCCATGTTAAACGATCGACATGAAATCGTTTGATAATCGCTTTATACAGTTCAGGCTTATCATGATCTTCGTCATCGTCTAATTCAATAAACTGTTTTTAAAATCACGCGCTTGAACATGAACTAAATAATCATGAAATCGTTCATATTGTTCTTCAATAAACTTCTCTCTTGATTTATTACGATCCAACAGCGTGCCTTCTAAATCGAATACGACTGCCTTGATCCCCTCTAAATTCATAAGCTTCTCTCCTATAAATGCCTATTTGGCATCTGTGATTATTTCTTTATTCATCAGATTATTCATACGAGTGTTTCTGGGTTGCGATTAAATACCCGAGTACAGGTATTCCTAATAAAGCAAGAATGATACTTGCTGGAATTTCAATCGGATTCCATAATTGTGCACCTAACGTGTCCGCAAAGACCATCACTGTACCGCCGACAACGCCGTTCAGCAACATTTGTACACCTAATGTAGTCTGCGTCGTTCTTCTAATCAGCTGTGGCACAATCATACCGATGAAACCAATAATGCCGGTATACGAGACAATAATAGCTGTCATGATAGATGATAAAGTTAACACCATAAACATCATTTGTCTGACATTCAAACTTAAAGAACGTGCTTTCAACGTTCCGACTTGCAGTAACTTTACCTTCGGCAGCAGTAAGCCTAGTAGCACGATACATAACATCATATTGGGTGCAATCACGTATACTTCATGCAATTCTGCATTAGAAAAACCGCCGAACATATACATCACAATACTTTTCATTCTGCTTTCATCAAGTAGAATCAATAGATATAAAAACGCATTGAATAATGCACCTATCATGATACCTGATAATATCAACGCGCGCATCATATAACCTTGTGAAATTGCGGCAGTCACCCCTAAAACAATAGCTAAAGTTAACATACTTGCAACAATTGAAGCGAACGGAATCCATAAACTGCTTAAACCGATAAATACAGCTAAACCGCTACCTAAAACAGAACCGCTCGCTAAGCCTAAAGTCAGGCTATCTGCAAGCGGATTATTCAAAACGGTTTGAAACATCTGGCCGGCTATCGATAAACCGATACCAGCCAACAATGCCTCGAACACTCTCGGTAAGCGCACTTCAAACAAAATACTATGATTTAAGGGGTCCGACCAGCTGCCTAAATTCCAAAACAAGCTGATTGCGATACTCGCGATTAACGCGAGACACCATCCTATAATAATAGTGGTTTTTTTCATATTATTTTTCATCGCGGTAAATCGCATCTCTTAATGCTTTAAGGCCTTGGTCGATACGAGGACCTGGTCTTGAAATCGTATCACCATCTACCGCTTCAATTCGGCCTTTCTTCACAGCTTCTAAATTCTCAAAGCCGCCACGTTTACGAATAATTTTCAAGTAATCCGAACGTGTGATACCTTCTGTCGTAATTAAAACATTTGGGTCTTGTTTAATAATACTTTCCTTGCTGACTTTCTTCCAGCCTTCCAGATCTGCGAAACTATTTTTCGCATGCAGTTCTTCAATCATATAGTTGAAGAATGTATTTTTTCCGGCTGTATAAATCTCTGGTTCATGTGAGACTTCTAAAAAGACAGTCGGTGCTTTTTCATGCTTCGGCACATCTTTCAACACAGCGTCAACACGATGTTTTGTATCATAAACTAATGTGTCAGCTTGTGATTCACGACCTGTGATTTTACCGATTTGTTTGAACGTACCATAAATTTCGTCAAAGTTATGTGCTTCAGGTATGTAGACGACTTTAATGCCTTTTTTCTCTAAATCGCCTAATACTTTATCACCCATACCTTTTTGTGATACATGCGCCAAAATCAAATCTGGCTTTGCTTTTAATAACTGCTCTTTATTGAGTTTCATCGCATCAAACTTCTGTTTATGTTTAACACTCTTAGGATAGTCATCCACTGTAGACACTCCTATAACTTCTTTACCCAAACCGAGTTGATAGAGTATTTCAGTGTTACTTGGCATCAACGAGATAATACGATGATATTTTTGCGTTTGCTTTGTCTTTTCTTCTGATTGGTTTTTGTTGTCTGCTTTCTCTTTATTACTCGGTGCAGAACACCCAGCCGCAACTAAGATAATTAAGATTAAAAACACCCATAATTTCTGTTTCATCAATTTCTCCTCATACTTGTATTGTAAATCTCATTTTAGCATATTTACGCGGGCTGAGAAGATGAATCTTACAAAAATTTTACAAGTTTAAAAATAAAAAAAGAAGCACCCGTCAAGAATGCTTCTTTATATAATCTTACATCGTATGAGGAGCAGTTACACCTACTAATGCCAAGGCATTGCGTAATGTAATTTGTACTGCCGCAATCATAGAAACGTAAGCTTGTGTTTTAGCTTCATCGTCTGTTAAGACTTTATCAGCGTTGTAGAATTTATGGAAAGCTGCTGCTAATTCTTGAATATAGTTGGTTACACGATGTGGTGCGCGTTGTTCTGCAGCACTTTCAATCATCGGTTCAAATTCTGCAACTTTCTTCAATAAATCAATCGCTTTGTCATTTTTAATAACACTGAAATCTGCATTTTCAGATGGCACTACGCCACGTTCACCCGCTTGTTTTAAGATAGATGAAATACGCGCATGTGCATATTGTGCATAATAAACAGGGTTTTCAGCTGAGTTTTCTTTCGCAAGTTCCATATCAAAATCAAAGTGCGTATCTGGACTACGCATTGTTAAGAAGTAACGTGCCGCGTCAATACCGACTTCATCCATGATTTCACGTAATGTAATCGCGTTACCCGTACGTTTACTCATTTTAACTTCTTCGCCATCTTGCATTAAACGCACCATCTGCATGATTTGAATTTCAAGACGTTCTGCATCAATACCGTATGTTTCAACAGATGCTTTCAGACGGTTAATATAACCATGATGGTCTGCGCCGAATAAGTTGATCAAGATATCTTGGCCGCCGTCACGGTGGAATTTGTCATAGTGATATGCCACATCTGGTAAGAAGTAAGTGTATGTGCCGTCTTTTTTGATTAATACGCGGTCTTTATCATCATTAAAGTCCGTTGTACGTAACCAAGTCGCACCATCCGCTTCATACGTATGACCATTTTCTTTCATTAACTCTAAGACACGTTTGATTTCGCCTGAATCATATAACGTTGTTTCACTGAACCAATCATCAAAGTGTGTATTGAAATCAGCTAAGTCTTTTTTAAGTTTTTCCATTTCATAATCGACGCCTAATTGTCTGAACACTTTTAAGCGCTCATCATCAGGGAGTTCTTGTAGATCAGGGCGTTTTTCCGCTAAATCTTTACCGATATTCACGATATCTTTACCATGGTAGCCATCTTCAGGTAATTCTGCTTCTTTACCTAAAGCTTGATAGTAACGTGCTTCGATAGAACGTGCTAAATTCGTAATTTGGTTACCGGCATCGTTGATGTAATATTCACGTGTAACATCATAACCAGCCGCATCTAAGATATTACATAACGTATCACCGACTGCCGCATTACGCGCATGTCCGATATGCAAATCACCTGTTGGGTTCGCAGAAACATACTCCACTAAGATTTTTTGGTTCTTTTTCTTTTCAGAGCGACCAAAATCTGTGTCTTTTTCTAAAGCTTCAGGGATAATCGCAGTTAAGTATTGGTTATTTAAATAGAAGTTGATAAAACCAGGTCCTGCAATTTCGATGTTCTCAACATTCGCTTTAGATTTATCTAAATGGTCCACGATAGCTTGCGCAATTTCACGTGGATTACGTTTTGCGATTTTTGTTAGCACCATCGCAATGTTTGTAGAGTAATCCCCATTTTTTGGGTCTTTCGGAATTTCCACTTTGACTTCAGGAACTTCTTCTGCAAGTCCAGCGGCTTTAACACTTGCTGTTATTTCTTCAATTAATGTTTGTTTGACTTGATCAATAATATTCACTTACTTCAGCTCCTTATAGGTAATTTGGTAAAGGTATGTGCCCATCTTCTCTTCGTTTTGGAAGAGTTCATAACGAATTTTAAGTTTTGATTGGTCTGGTTGTACGTAATGATGAATGCTTAAAGTACGAATAGTTAAAGGAATTTTGCCTGTCGGTATCTCGTATAAAGATACGGTGTCTTTTCCTTCAACAAAATGCAGGTTCTGTTTAATATTCCCGCTGCGCATTAATCTAACTTCATCTTCTTGAATTTTCAATGTAATATGCACCGTCAAGTCTTCAACTTGTTCATCATAGCGGATAAATTCAACATTCCGCTTCTCTTGCCAAGTGCCATCTGTTTCAAATTCAAATTCATCAAACTCATCATCGCGTTCAATCGTCTGTAATGTTTGGATACGAATGTTTTGATTCAAAGACGCGCTCACCCTATTCTGAATTATTCATTAATATACCAAATTATAACATAAAGATACAGCACACACAGTGACTAAATTCACACTGTATGCGCTGTACATCATAAAATCAATTAAATTTTTCTGCTTATTAAGATTCATCCTTCAAATAATCTAATACAACCGTACCGACAGCTTCAGCCGCTGTCATCATTGAAGATTCACTGATATTAAATTTAGGATGATGATGCGGATAAACTTCACCTTCTTCAGGTGCTGCTCCTGCATAAATGAATACACTTGGTACTTCTTTCGCATAGTACGCAAAGTCTTCTGACGGCGGCCATGGATCACAACGTTCTACTTTTTGAATCGCAGAACGCTCTGCGTTATTTAAGGTCTCAGCTACGTACTCTGTAAAGTCTGGGTCATTGTATACTGCTGGATAATCATCTAGATACTCATAGTCGCAAGTCACACCGAACGTTGTTTCTAAACCATCGACGACACGTTGTAACTCTTGTGCGATTTTATCTTTCGTTTCATCATGCAAACCACGGACGTCACCTTCGATTTCCACTTTATCTTTAATAATATTGAACTGACCTTTCGCATCGAATGAACCGATTGAAACGACACCTGTTTCAAATGGGCTGATACGTCTTGCGACTACACTTTGTACCGTTGTCACAAAGTTCGCCCCCGCTACAATCGCATCATTTGCGTCATGTGGAGAAGAACCGTGTCCACCTTTACCGTGAATGACTAATTTAAAGTAACCACGTGCAGTTTGCACGTTGCCTTCACGATAATAAATCGTACCACGTTCACCATTACTCATCACGTGTACACCTAAGACATGGTCTACGCCCTCTAGCACACCATCTTTAATCATACCGATGGCACCACCTGGCGGCATTTCTTCAGCTGGTTGATGAATCACGACCACTTTTCCAGAAAATTGATCTTTCATTTCAATCAACGTTTCAGCCAAAATCAACATATACGCCGTATGTGCATCATGCCCGCACGCATGCATCACGCCTGGATTCTCTGACGCAAATGGCAGTCCTGTTGCCTCTTCAATCGGTAAAGCATCAAAGTCAGCACGAATCGCAATCGTTTTCCCTGGTTTACCGCTATCTATAGTGACTTTCACCCCATTGTCACCGACGTTTGTTTCTACTAAACAATCCTTATCTTTATAGAAATCCGCAATATACTTTGGCGTTTCTACTTCTTTAAATGATAACTCCGGATGTGCATGTAAATACCGTCTGATTTCGACCATACGTTCTTCTTTCTCTTGTAAACGTTTGATTAATTCTGAACTCATATGCCCTCTCCCCTTTTATTATTTAACTATTGTGATTATTCAAAATATAATACTTACACTCTAACATATTTATCCTTTTTAAGTATAAAAATAACTTAGTATTAAGAAAGAAAAACAGAAACCACATGACGTGATTTCTGCCTTTAATGATTGCTTTTATTTATCGTGTAGTGCTTCTTTCAATTCATCACTTGAGTTATCCCACATGTCTTTATCATGATTTTTTAAGAAATCACGGATAATCTCAATATTTTCATCACCGATATGATCAATGACAATTTTATGTTTCATAGATTTATCCATCATGTTGACATGTTCAGGCATACTCTTATAGCCTCTGCGGATTTTCTTGTTCACTAATAAATAACAAGCTGTCAATCCAGCATAGTAAGCACCTTGTTCACCACGTTCAGTTGTCACCCAGCATAACCAATAAGCTTTTGCTTCAGGGCCTTCAACAGTTTCTTTATCTGTAATCCATTTAACACCCTTTTCAACATTTGCACGTGCATGCATCGCACCAATATCAATAAATGCTTCTTTTTCTTGTAAATCTATAAATACAGGTGCAACGTTATCCAAACTGATTGCCCCGATATTCGTTCCTTTATGGCCATCTAACGGGTCATTTTTAATAATATTGAATTGAAAACCCTTATTCTCTGCCACAAGCCACACCTCCATTTTTAATTACCTTTATCTATTTTACCGTATCATCTGATACTTTTCGAACACAATCGTTTGACTATCAATTCAATTCGTTCAAAATACTGAGAATACGTTCACGAACTTTGTCATCTTCAATGTGATGCACCAGTTCTTTAGGATAATATAATTTATAATCTTGGCGATTAATGCCTGTAATACTTTGAATAATCATAGATTGACTGCTGATTTCTCTAATATTGCCATTACGTTGCAATAGATGAATCGGTTGGCGATTAGACCCCGGGCGGTCATAATCATAAGGCAAATCAGAGAAAGATTCACTGACGAAGTAATAATCTGGATTAATACCGCCCGCTTCAAACAGCTCTCTTAATTCATTCATCGTAATAATCGAGCCGTCAAACGGCAGATGTTTAAATAAATCGCGGTTAATAAAACGGCGTGCTAAGTCGCTTAAAATGGTATCATCTTCTTTAACCCAAGCTTTCAAGTAATACAGCACCACCGCTTCATCCAACTCTACATACTGTTCAATCGTCATCGTTCCTTCAAAGAACGGAATAAAGTCTTTAGGGAACAATTTAAATTGATAACCTGATTGATATAATTCCTTCGCACGTTTTAAACAATTGTTTAAAATCACTTCTCCAGCTCGACTTACCGGATGGAAATAAATCTGCCAATACATTTGGTAACGGCTCATAATAAAGTTCTCTACCGCATGCATCCCGCTTTCTTTAATCAACACTTCATCTTTAGTTGGACGCATTAATCTTAAAATACGTTCCATATCAAACATCCCATAAGAGACTCCTGTAAAATAAGCATCGCGTTGTAAATAATCCATACGGTCTGCGTCAATTTGTGATGAAATCATAGAAATCACCAGCTTATTCGGATGTGTTTTATTGATGACATCAGCAACAGCTTTCGGGAAATCCGGTGATACTTTACTTAATACCGCATTAACTTCTGTATCCCCTGTAATAATCGCTTGTGTAAATGCCTCGTGATCGGTATTGAAGATTTTCTCAAAACTATGAGAGAACGGCCCATGGCCTAAATCATGAAGGAGTGCTGCACATAATGCCAACAGACGATCATCATTATTCCATGCTTCACGTCCCGCAAATGATTCATCGATGATGCGACGTACAATTTCATAGACGCCTAATGAATGGCCGAAGCGGCTATGTTCTGCTGTATGGAAAGATAAATATAACGTACCGAGTTGTTTGATACGACGCAAGCGTTGGAACTCTTTTGTTTTCACCAAATCCCAAATTACTTGGTCTTTGACATGAATATAGCGATGAATCGGATCTTTGAATACTTTCTCTTCATATAATTTTTGAGTACCGTAATCTGTCTCAGCCATGAGTATCCCTCCATCGTGTTAGCGTTATTTTCATTAAAATGCTTTCTTCATCAAGGCAAGGTCCATTACTTCACCGTATACTTCACGGTTATACGCACGCACCATTTCAAATCCTTGTTGACGGTAGTATTCAACACCCTCTTCGTTTTGGTTATCCACTTCAAGATACACTGCATCATATTTTCCTTTAAAGTGTTCTAACCCTTTCTCAAGCAACGCCGTACCATAACCTTTACGTTGTGCTTTAGGGTGAATATAATGTGCAGATAAGAAAAGTTCGCTGCCGTTAATAAAGTTCGCAAACCCGACAATTTCGCCTTCTTCTTCTGCCACTAAAAATAATTGTTCTTTTAATCGTTTAAGTAAATGCTGCTCGTTATAAGCTGCTGTAAGCAATTCATTCACTGTTGTCGCAGCATAAATATTTAAATACGTGTCATACCATGCTTTTGTTGCCACATCTCTGATGCCGACAACATCTGCTGGTGTTGCTTCTCTCACTGTACGCATCGTTAATCACGTCTCCTTACATAGTTCAACTTTCAAAATGAATAAATTAATTATATCATATAGTTTCTCAAATTGTGGTAAAACGCACTCTCATTTTACCTTGTACTTATCATCTTTACCCTGTTTTTTCATTGTCTTTAACTTTTACATTTAAAACCCTTTTTTCATACTCTAATTTTTATTATACTTAAAACCTCTTTGCTCGATATTTACGTATTAAGCAAAATTCATGAAGGTGCTCTAACCCATATCGTGTATTAATTCCGCCCTATTTACACTAAAATTGAACAAAAAGTAAAGTTTTTGTAAAAAAGATGAATAACTCATATATAAGCGGGGTATATGAATTTTGCAAGAAGAAACTCAAGGTACCCTATCTAATTATGCTTAAGGGACTAAAAATTCAATAAAAGGTGATTAAAATATGGATGATACGAGCTTTGGTAACATTTATATTGACTCACAACCTGTTACGTTAGATTGGGACACTTTAGTTACAGATGAATCAGAAATGGTGGTAGATGGTATTCCACCTTCACTGATTGATAAATGGGTGAAATGTAAAGAATTAATCCCGTCTTATACTAAAGATAATTTACGTCACTTCTATACTAAAGATGTCTTAAATGCGTGCAGATCATATGTGGAAGTTTACTAAAAGAATCAAACATCACGAGTGCAGTCACATCATGTTCATTAAACAGTCAATATAGAAACGAATCTCGCGATAATTATAACGATAAGAAAGTAGGCCCGTTGTCTGGTAGCACACCAGTCATACGGGCCTGTTTTTTATATACTTTGTATCATTATTTTGCTTGTTTACGTTTGGCTAATTTTTCTTTTAATTTTCGATCTTGTTCTTCTTTTCTGCGTTTACGTTCTTCATTACGTTTACGTAAACGTTCTTCCTCTTCAGGGTCGCGAGGTTTTTGAAGTTGCTTCTCAACTTTTTCCATCAATTCATCTTCCGTCAATGCGGCTAATGGACGGTTATTCACGAAAGCAAATGTCTTTCTGCGACCTGGACCGCAGTATGATTGGCAGCCCACCTCTATTTCAGCATCTGGATCTAGTTTCTTTAATTTTCTTTCCAAGGATTTGCAATTTACGGCTTGGCAATCATCACAAATCAAAAATTTGTTTTTCACTGCTCTGTCCACCTCACTTTATCTCTATAATTTGTTTTAAACTATTTCAACTTTATCTATTTTACTCTTTTTCCGTAATTTTTCAAGCAACGATTTTGTGACCGCTTTAAACATCAAAAAACTGCCGCACCGTAAAGTTGACCGGTGAGACAGCCTGATGTCTTATTGTCCTTGATAAACGTGGAAAGGTAAAGGCTTAATCCGAGAGGCTTTCCAGCTTTCATAAATAGACTGGCGATGTTTTGAGTCGCCGATAATCGCAATTCCGCAATCTCCGCCGCCTGCACCTGATGTTTTGGCAGCTGCGCCGTAGGTTTCTGCGATATCACATAGTAATTTTAATTGTGGTGTTTCGATGTCTACAATCGCTTGTTTATCCATCATTTGGATGATTGAACGGTTGCGTCTAATCATCGCTTGCACACCTTTTAAGTTGTTGGTTTTGAATGCGTAGATAAGACGTTCTACACAAGATTGCGATTGTTCCAGGAAGCGGCTGTAGAAATCAGGATCTGATTTGAGACGCTTCACTTCACTGACTAAGTAAGGAGAAGAGGCTGGTGAGCCGGTCCAGCCAATTAAGACTTCCATGTTTTCTGGGGCTTGAAGCGGTTCTGTATAAAGACCTGGCCAGTTTTTCTTCACAACTTCTGCGACAGATGACGTTTCAATCTGCTGCATGACCCAGTCATGATCAAACGTACTATAAGCAAGCCAACCTGTGAAAACACTGACTGCAATATCACCGCATGAACTTAAACTTTGTAGTTTCATATTCGCAATGACCGCTAATTTATAAATATTCAGATTAGCTAAGTCTAACTCATAAAATTCATTTAAAGCTTTAACCACTGAAACCAATACTGCAGCACTTGAGCCTAAGCCATATTTATGGCCTGAAGCATCGTCTAAGTTACTATCAATCACTAAATTAAAGTGTCTTAAGGTTTTACCACAGCTTTTAGCGTATTGTTCAAACACTTCTACTGCCGTAATGACGTAAGCTAGTTGTTTCGCCGCATCTGCATCAGATACAGAAATCTTATCACCTTCTCTTTGGAAGGTAATCGGTTCATGGTGTAATGTTTTAGAATGAATAGAACCACCATTGTCTCCAGAAGCTTCAATGCTGGCAGTAACGAAACGATTTACTGCTATTAACACGGATTTATATCCGGGTTCTGTTACCGCATATTCACCTGCAATATAAAGTTTACCTGGGGCTTTGACTTGAATCATAGCTCATCTTCCTCATTTATAATTTCAACGCCTGTACCGATATCACTTGCGATGATCTGGTCTGAATCAAAATAAGTTGTTAATTTATCAATCACAGCTTGTTGATGTTGTTTTTGTACTAACACTTTTACATTAGGTCCTGCATCCATAGTAAAGTATGCGGGCAGACCTGCTTCACGACATTCATGCACTAAAGCCATCGCATCATAACTTTCAGGTACTAAATATGTAAATGGCGGTTGTGCACCTAAATTTGTCGCATGCATACGTAAACCATTTTCTTCAAAGACACGACCTAAGCGGTCAAAATCTTTATCGGCAATGGCAGCTTTTGCTTCAGCGATGTCCGCTTCTACATGATCTAACCAATACTGATAGAAACGTGATGTATTTCTAGTCAATGACATCCCTGCACGACTTTTAACCTTTTTAGATTTTTGATTAATGACTACAAAAATCATCGCTAAGTCATCTTCCCAATGATCTGCATCAATCGCGTGTGCATAAGAGGATTCATCATCATGTCCTTTTTCCCATTCCGCGAATCCGCCAAAGATACTGCGGCTTGCTGAGCCTGAACCACGACGTGCCAAGCGTGATAAGTCTTTATCAGAAAGGTTCATTTCTAACGCTTCATTACATGCAGCAGCTAAAGCCGCAAAAGCACTCGCTGAAGAAGCTAAACCAGCTGCTGTCGGTACAAAGTTTGTACTATCGATACGTGCGTGCAACGCTGTTCCTGCACGTTCTCTGACAAGATCTAAGTATGCTGAAATCTTTTGAGTTTCTTTTTCATCCACTTTTTCACCATTTAAGTAGAAGTAGTCTCGATCTAATTGCGCATCAAATGTTGCGCGTGTCTCTGTATAAAATTTATCTAAAGTTAACGATAGACTGTTATTCATCGGAATAATCAATGCTTCGTCAGCTTTCCCCCAATACTTAATCAGCGCAATATTGGTATGCGCTCTCGCTTTGCCCGTCTTCACCAATTGAATTAACCTCCTAAATTCTCAATCCATGTATGTTGCGCGCCTGCTTCTTTAACTGCTTGAGCGACTTTTTTCGCTGTCGCATAATCTTTCACTAAAGTAATCACACTGCCGCCACGTCCGCTTCCTGTCAATTTTCCAGCTACTGCACCTGCTTGTTTCGCCACTTGCAGTAAACGGTCAATCTTCGGATGACTGACAGTCAATGTAGATAAGTATGTTTGACACTCATTAAAAATCTCTGCTAAAGATTCAAAGTTATGTGTATTAATCGCTTGATTTGCTTTATGCACCAGACGTCCAATGCGTTCTATAAACGCCATATTTTCTTGATTGTTTTTCACTAATTCATGCACATCGCTGACAGCTTCTTTGGTATTCCCTTTTATGCCTGTATCTAAAACGACCATATAACCTGCCACATTCAAAGTTTTTAAAGGCGTAAAGACACCTTCTTGGAACCAAGTCGGTTTATTAGAAACAATCGTTTGTGCATCAATGCCGCTTGGTTTACCATGTGCGATCATTTCCGCCCAGTTTACATGTTCAATTAATGTTTCATCAGATAGCGGCTGATCCATAAAGTCAAATGCTGCTCTCGTAAAAGCAACCGCTACTGCAGCACTAGAACCTAACCCTCTTGAAGGCGGTAATTGTGCATCAATTTTTATCATTACAGGTGATTCAATATGATTTTCTTCTTCGAATCTGCTGATTAAAGCATGTAAATGTTCAGGGGCATCTGCAATTTCACCTTCGAATACATCACTGATCATCGTTGACACTGCCAATTCTGGCATTTCTTCAATTGTTACTGTCACTTTTCCAGAAGAAAATGGCATCGCAATTGCAGGTTGACCAAATGTTACCGCATGTTCCCCTACTAATATTATTTTCCCATTAGATTCTCCGTAGCCTGTTCGTGTCATATCACATCACCTTTAGCACTTTCCTAGTTTGTCATGGTATATCTATATTCCACCCTGTTTCTCTGCATGTTAAAACATCCAGTCACTCTCTTTATCTGGGTTGATAGAAAATGACAGGATTAAAAGATGCTGTCTGCGTCTTTTTGTCATTGATATATCCATAATTTATTTCCGACATTCCAATTTTTATCAATTAGCTTGTTTTCTTTTGATATATTTATTCAAACACCGTTTTATTATACCCTATTTTTTGCATTGTTTTATCATACCTAGGTTGTAAAATTAATACCTGATATTAAACTACTCCCCCATTTTACCGAAAATTGATGATGATTTAAACGATTTGTTCATATATCGGTCATAATTTTCACTTTCATGGGTAAATTACAAGAATATTTTTCAAGGCGCACAATATAAAAGGGATGCACCTAGCTTCTCAGCTATTTACATCCCTTTGTGCTTAATCGTCCATTTTAGCGTTGATTTTAGCATTACGTGCAATCATACGTTCGAAATATTTCTCAAAGCGTTCCCACTCTTCTTCACTGATAGGTTCCATATTCAATGTTCCACCTAAATCTTTGATGGCATAGAGTAGTTTAAACATCACATCTTGAACTGTCAGTTCGTGTCCGAACAACGTTTCAAGCGAAGCCATACAAGATGGATCGATATCTGGATATTTAAATTTTGTTTCTTCGCCTTGTAGAGCTTTGTCATAGAAAGCCTTCATCATTTCAGCACGTTCTTCACCTGAACCTTCCACACACAAGTATACTTGAACGGCAATGCCGCCTCTGACTCTGCGTTGTGAAATACCCGCGAATTTCTTATCATTAATACTTAAATCAAATTTTCCCGGGCAATAGGAGCGTTCAATTTCTTTTGTTTCAATCGTTACATGTTCATCTTCGAACATTTTATTTACAACTAAATACATTAAATTAAATGCTTCATCAATGGAAATTTCTGTCTTTCCTTTAAAAATCAACGAAAAGTTTAAAATACCTTGATCTAATACAACACCTAATCCACCAGAATTACGGACAATCACATTATAGCCGCGTTCATCGACTAAATAACGAATGCCTTCTTTCAGATGTGGCAGACGTGCATCATGTGTACCTAAAATAACGGTATGTTGATGAATCCAAGTGCGGACTACACTGCAAGATAAATCCTTGCCCACACTTTCTGAAAATGTGTCATCAAACGCAAAAGATTGCATAGGCGCAAACCCTGTTGAATGGTCTACATAGCGCCAATCTTTACCGTCAAAATAACGTTCAGCTAAATCCATTATTGTAATGTTTGCGCTGCAGTGATGATTGATAAGTTGTATACATCTTCAGTTGAGCAACCACGGCTTAAGTCGTTTACTGGAGAATTTAAACCTTGTAAAACAGGTCCGATTGCTTCATATCCGCCTAAACGTTGCGCAATTTTGTAACCGATGTTACCTGCTTCTAAGCTTGGGAATACGAATACATTTGCGTCACCTTTAATTTGTGCATCTGGTGCTTTTTTAGCCGCCACTTCTGGAACGATTGCTGCGTCGAATTGGAATTCACCATCGATAACAACATCTTTTAAGCCTTCTGATTCAGCTTGTTCTTGTGCAGCTTTTGTTGCTTCCGCTACTTTTTCAACATCGTCTGATTTTGCTGAACCTTTTGTTGAGAAGCTTAATAATGCTACTTTAGGATCCATGCCGAAGCTTTTCGCTGTTTTTGCACTTTCTACCGCAATTTCAGCTAAGTCTGTTGCTTCTAATGTAGGGTTGATTGCACAATCACCGAAAACATATTGTTCTTCGCCTTTAATCATGAAGAACACACCTGATGTTTTCGCAACACCTGGTTTAGTTTTGATGATTTGTAGTGCTGGACGAACTGTATCGCCTGTTGAATGTGCAGCACCGCTGACTAGTCCTTCAGCTTTACCTGCATAAACAAGCATTGTACCGAAGTAGTTTACATTGTTAAGCATATCTTCAGCTTGTTCTTTTGTCGCTTTGCCTTTACGACGTTCTACAAATGCGTCTACTAATTCTGGTTTCAAGTCGCTTGTTGAAGGTGTGATGATTTCAATACCTGAAATATCTAAACCTTTGTCTTTCGCTAATGCTTCAATTTTGTCTTGGTCACCTAATACAACAGGTGTTACGAAATCTGAAGCTTGTAATTTTGTTGCTGCAGTCAATACACGTTCGTCTTCACCTTCAGGTAATACAATACGTACATTCTTTCCTGAAAGTTTGTCTTTCAATACATCTAATAAACTAGGCATAATATCCTCCTTGAAAATCTCGCTTTTTAATATTTTTTCATCCATAATTATACGCCATTTACGAAGTAATTTCCACGTTCCGACCTTTAATCGATTTGTATGCTTTGTCTCTGTCTTTATGATAAAATTTGAATTGAATTAAAAGATATTTCAAAAGGAGCGATATTAATGAGTCAAGCAGCAGAAACATTAGATGGTTGGTACAGCCTCCATTTATTATATGCAATCGATTGGCCGACATTACGTCTTGTACCTAATGAAGACCGTCAAGAAATTGTCAAAGAATTCCAAGATTTCTTAGAAAAATTAGGTTCAGTACGTGAGCATCATAACGGTGACCATGTACTTTATAACGTAACAGGTCAAAAAGCTGACATTTTACTTTGGGTATTACGTCCTGAAATGCAAGAATTGAATGCAATAGAACTAGCATTGAACAAATTACGTATCGCAGATTACTTAATCCCGACATACTCATATGTTTCTGTCATTGAATTAAGTAACTATCTTGCTGGAAAATCAGACGAAGACCCATATGAGAACCCTCATGTAAAAGCACGTCTTTACCCTGAATTACCAGAAAAAGAATATATTTGCTTCTACCCAATGAATAAACGTCGTAACGAAACATATAACTGGTACATGCTTTCAATGGAAGAACGTCAAAAATTGATGTATGACCACGGTATGATCGGACGTAAATATGCAGGTAAAATCAAACAATTCATCACAGGATCAGTCGGCTTTGATGATTACGAATGGGGCGTTACACTATTCTCTGATGATGTACTGCAATTCAAAAAAATCGTTTATGAAATGCGTTTCGATGAAACAACAGCACGTTATGGAGAATTCGGTAGCTTCTTTATCGGCCATAGATTACCTGAAGACAGTCTAGAAAAATTCTTCAGTATTTAAATAACGCTACACAAAATAATATAACGAAACTAAGGGACTGATATCGATATCAGTCCCTTCTTTCATATATAAATAGCACCTGCTCTAAAATCAAAGAACAGGTGCACTTCTATGTATAAACTCCTCCAAGGGCTACAAGATAACGTACGTTATTAAGATGGAAGAGAACTCTACAACGCCCCTCTCGCTGTAAGTTCTCTTCAAGTAATCTATAGTAATGGTGTTATTCATTAATTAAAGCAGAAGACTAGACCAGCATTAAGAATTGAACGACACCTATGTACCACATGTACGCTGTCGACACAGCCTGTACGTTAGCGGCACGTTCTTCTCGGCATCATCCACTCTTAATGTCGGTAGCTTCTGCCGTCTAAGCGTACACATGTATGGCTTGAAATACAGTGCCGCTCATCCCTCGTGTAGTGTCCTTGGAGAACTCTGTCACTACTTGTTTAGCTGGTTAACTGATAAGCAGCCACTGTCGCTACTCAGTTAACATGCTTTAACAGCTAACCATTATAACTTTAACCGTTTTGAAATATTTGAAACATTAGATATAGTATGCAAGCATATTATGATACCTAATTAGAAATTATACACATAATATTTTACATTTATCATTTATTGTTTGTATATATCATTTTAACCTCTTTCCACTCTCCTATGTCACTGTTCTTGAAAAAAGTTTACATAATCGAAACGAAATCTTAGGTTGTTTCTCTATGTATTTTCCGACATAATAGGTATACTAATTGAATTTTCTAAAAAGTTTAATATTACATATACAACAAAGGAAAATGAGTGATGTTATGGAACTAGATAATAGAATAAGTTATATAGAAGATACCCCGAAAGAACGCCTTGCGAAAGATACTATCATGTTAGCAGGACGTATTTTATTAGAGTCCGGCGCTGAAGGCACACGTGTAGAGGGAACAATGACACGTATTGCCGAAACACTTGGTTTTTACGAAAGCAACAGCTTCGTCACAAATACAGTGATCAATTTTTTATTAGATAATCAAACGACACCACGCATGTATCGTATTGAGTCACGTGATACCAATCTAATCAAAATTTCACAGACAAACTCTGTTTCTCGTAAGCTTTCGGCAGGAAAAATTGACCTAGAAGAAGCCTATGAGACTTTAAAAAGGATTTATGATGCCAAACAAACCCATGATTTAATTTATAAAGGCATCGCAGCCGCAATTATTTCAATCAGCTTCTTATATTTACAGACTGGTAATTTTGTAGATATTGTTGCTACTATTTTTGCTGGAAGCTTGGGTTATTTGTTAGTCGAAATGTTATATCGTGCGAACTTAAAAACTTTATTTATCCCAGAGTTTTTAGGCTCTGTTGTCATTGGAGGCATTGCGATACTCGGTCATAACTTAGTACCAGACGGATCGCTTTCTGCGATTATCATCGCGGCCGTCATGCCGATTGTACCTGGAGTCTTGATTACGAATGCAATTCAAGATTTATTCGGCGGTCATATGATGATGTTTACAACCAAATCTTTAGAAGCATTAGTGACTTCATTCGGCATCGGCGCCGGTGTCGGCACAATGCTATTAATATTTTAGGAGGGTGATGACAAGATGCTATTTTGGATTTCACATTTTTTCTTTAGTTATATTGCGTCACTGTTCTTCTGTATTATATTCGATGCGCCGAAACGCATGTACTTTTATGCAGGTTTTGTAGGTGCATGTGGTTGGACGGTCTATATTATTTTATATTCCGGACTCCATATCCATACTATTTACGCCTCTTTCTTTTCAAGTCTCACACTCGGCTTAATCAGTCATATTATGGCACGTTTAAAGAAAGAACCTGTCATTATTTTTATGATTCCTGGTATTATTCCTTTAGTACCTGGAGGCTTAGCCTTTGATACAACCAAAAGCTTGATTATATTACAATTCAGCAAAGCTGTTCCAACTATGCTTGAGGTTACATTAATTGCTGGCGCTATCGCAATGGGCTTACTGTTTGCCGATCAGATTGCACGCTTAGTCATTACAAGCAAAAGCAAGCTAACGCCTAAAACAAAACACTAATCTATCACACCCCCTTATAAAAGCTATTGTGAAATGTGCTTTATAAGGGGTTGTTTCTACGTCTCTCCCACTTCAAAATAATTAATTTAAGTATCAAAACAAACTTGTTCTACATAAAAATAATATAAAAGCGCTTGCATTGAATTATCTGAAAATTTAAAATGTAAATAAAGGTATACATAACATCAGGAAGAAGGATAACATCATGAAAAAGTTCAAACTTGTTTTTAAAGGTTCGCTTTCTGAGAAGAAATTTCTAGAACAGAAAAAAGCTGAAGGTTATTATTTAACAGGTGTCATTAATGGTGTTTATACATTTAAGCACAATCCGAAAGTTAAAGACACTCAGCTTCAAACGCACTTTATAGAAACTAAGCATCTTAAAAATGAACATAACATTAAAGACACTTCTCCATTCTTTGCGATTACTACTAAAAAGCTCGACTTATCTCGATACGCCATTGTCTATACGTATTTAAAAGATAAAGACAACCCGATTTATAACAGTACGGATACTCGAATGACAGAGAATCTTTATTTAAAATATCTTCAAAATATATTCTTAGGCATCACCATGGCCATCATGTTTATATGCCTTGGTTTATGGATGTATTTGATTCAACAAAGCTATAAAAATTCTATAGCTACTGTACCGTTAAAGTTTATGTTGCTTATTTTATTAGGATTATTCATACTCACATTTATCATCAACTATCGTATTAAAACAACTTGTCCGACTCAAGTAGATGAAATTTATCTCAGCTATTCAGTATCTATACAATCAAAGGATGAAAAGCCTGATATTCAACCCCTGCAACATTTAGGGGCTTGGCGTTTTGTGACTGAGAAAAACGGAAAATATTATTATAATTTATATAGTAAACAGCCAAAAGAAATGCTTATCAACACCTTAAGCCACACCTTAAATATTCAACCAGATCACATTTTTGTATATTCACAATGGGACTTATTCCCTGTCTATATGCATTTCTAGACACTTAACATCATGAAGGAAGTAGCATCATGAATTGGAAGCACGTTCAATATTTTTAATTACGCTTATTATTATTCTAATATGCGGGGGCTATTTGATAATAACCAACTACTTATCACATAGTCCTGCATTACTAGACAAAAATAACTGTATCGATTTACTAGAGTATGGTGTCATTACTTTTATTGTCTTATATTTGATTCAAATCAGAAAGGAAAATAAACATAACTAAAACCATAAAATAAATACGCATACTTTCATCGTTTAGAAGGTATGCGTATTTATTTTACTTATCTTTCGACTTAAATCGCTTCATAACGATATTAAATACCATTATACAAGCTACTCCAAGTATCAATGGGATAGGCTCAAAGATATCCAGCTTATAGTTCACCGCAAGTATTACTCCAATTATTACAGTGATTACAACTAATTTTGTGATATTCATGGTGTCACCTCACTATTTCTTCAGACAAAATAGTGCCTTTCTTTTCAGTCTTAAAATAACGACATCAAACTACATATTCATACATATTATAATATAAAAATCGCCGTTATCCCTTTTTACTACTGAGGAAATAACGGCGATTGATTATTCATCTGATTTTGAGTTTTTAAAACGATTCTTCACAAAATAGATAATCGCAATAATAAGTAAAATAACTAAGACAATAAGTACGATATTTGAGAAAGAATCAAATGCGGCTGAAATTTTCGGCCATGCTTCTCCAGCTTGTTGACCTAAAATTACGAGCACTGTATTCCATATTAATGTACCAAGTGTGGTAAGTATAATAAACGATGTTAAAGGCATATTGGTTGTTCCTGCTGGTATAGAGATCAAACTTCTAATGACAGGAATAAATCGCGCAAAGAAAACAATCTTTTTACCGTGATTATCGAACCAGTCATCTGCCTTTTCGATATCACTCGCTTTAAAACGCAGAATTTTTCCAGTTTTACCATTCGCTAATTTCTGTAAACGTTCTGTAGATAATAAACGACCAACAAAGTAAAGTACAATTGCACCGAATACAGAACCTAATGTTGCCGCAATAATTACACCTACGATATTCATATCAGAATGTAACGTCAAGAAACCGCTGAAAGTTAAAATCAATTCTGATGGAATGGGTGGAAAAATGTTTTCTAATGCGATTAACAAGAATACACCGAGGTAACCAAATTGATCGATAAACTGCTCGACCATCTTTTCCATATCGTTCCTCCTAAGTGGATTTTCAACAAACACCATGGAATCTCCATTTTATTTGTTTTTAATAACTTATATTATTCCTTTAGTTAATGCAAGTAATTATGCGTGATTATAGTACAGTTGTATCTTTTAAAACTTATGATTTCATAAGAAAAGAGCGATGAACCTGTAATTAGATCATCGCTCTTAATATATAATTTATGCTTTTGTTTGAGTAGGTTCAGAGTCTGGTTCATCTAAGATTTCATCTACTTTTTGTTGACTTGTATCTAAGATTAGTCGACTCAGTTCGTCTTTATCCATATTTTTTAATTTTGGATAACGTACAACGAAGAATGCTAAGCCTAGAACTAACCATACAATCAACGCAATATAAGATGGTGTTGATAATGCGGCTGGTGATCCTGGGATTAAGAGTAATCCTAAGAAAATAAACGCAAAGATTGAACCGACAATCGCAAACGTTTTATAAATCGGTGCGTAAGTATTACTTTCTTTATTATAACTGAATAATTTCGTTGCTGATAAACATGTCACAAGATATGCGACAGATACACCTGTTGAAGACATATCTACAATCCATGTCAATGCAGTACGTCCTAACCAAGGTGCGATTAATGTTAAAGCACCTAAGAATAAGATTGCGACATATGGCGTCTTAAATCTTGGGTGGATTTTACTGAATACACCAGGCATAATACCTGAACGTCCCATTGAGAATAACAAACGACTTGAACTCATTAAGAAACCATTAAGTCCTGTGAAAATCCCCATAGTAATTGCTACAGCTAAGACAAATAAACCAATATAGCCAAAGGATTGTTGTGTCACAGCACCTGTTACCCATAAGTCGCTGTTTTCTGCGCCACGGCTGCTTAACCAGCCCGTATATAAAATCATTAAAACGTATGTGCCAGCTGCCGCAAGCAAGCTATAAACAATCAATTTAAATGTTTTATTCGGCGCAAAGTCGAATTCTTCCGCGGTTTGTGGAATATTATCAAATCCGACATACGCCCAAGGTGCGACAGCTACAATCATAATAATTGATGTAAACCATCCTTTTTTCTCGTCAGCTAAAGGTTGTAAGTTGCTCAATGAGAAACCACTACCGAAAAATGATCCGAAAAACATTAATAATACAACAACTACCATTGCAATACAGAAGTAGTACTGCAGACTACCTGAAACTTGTGCACCACGAATGGTAATAAATGTAAAGAGTAAAAGTAAAGCTGTTGCGATAATAATTTCGGTAATGTAAACATCCCATCCAGCGATGGTATATAGCTTACCGTGTTCAAGTACGCCCGGCATCATAAACTTCAAGAGTAAGCTAAACGCAGTGGCATTCAATGCGACCACACAAATATAACCGAATGTCAGGAACCATGATGAGAAGAAGCTGACATACCTCCCGAAGCTTAAATAACTGAACGCAAATGCACCCCCAGATACTGGGAAGTGTTTCACTAATGCGCCATAACTCACGCCAATAATAATCATTAGTAATGCACCAATTGTAATCCCGATTGCTGCTGCGATAGAACCAGATTGACTGATCCAGTCCCCTGGTAAAATAAATGACCCCCAACCTATACATGAACCATAGGCAATGGCCCATACAAATTTCTCAGATAGGTTTTGTTGTAAATCTCCTCGGTCTACTTTTTTATGGTGTCTTTTCTCTATTTTTCCCATAATAAAAATTCACCTCATTCGATACATTATACCCTGTGAGGTGAATTTTTGAACCGTTTATTAGTTTATTTTTTTAATTTTAGTGTTTGTACGAGTAAAGTTACCCAAGAAGCGATAAATAACACTCCGCCGATTGGTGTAATTGCACCTAACGGTTTAATTTGTGTTAATGATAAAGTGTATAATGAGCCACTGAAGATAACAATACCGCCAAGCATCATCCAGCCTGCAGCTTTTAAGTTCAATTTAGTTGTACCGCTTAAGATACCAATACCGATTAAACCTAAGCTGTGATACATTTCATATGTTGTTGCTTTGTTCCATACATCTAAATAATGCGGTGATAATTTATCTGCTAATGCGTGTGCACCAAACGCACCAGTCGCAACTGAAAGTGCTGCACACCCAGCGCCAATTGCTACGAACGTTTTCATCGTTTTAAAGTTCATATACAGTCTCTCCTTTGTAATTAAAAGTCAAAAATAGAATCGCCATTTCCTAATTCGTCATCAGTTACCATTTTATTAGAGTTCCCCGGTGGTGTCGATAAATTCGATGAGTTCTGTTGCGATGACACTTTCCCGCCCATCGCTTTAATTTCTGCCGCTGATACTTGTGAATGTGAACTTGTCGTATAACTTGGAGACGTCACTGAAGGCGCTTGCTGATACGTCATACTTGTTTGTTTTGATGAACGTGCAGGCACGTCACTTGAATCACTATCTGTATACAGTGAAGTCAGTGTATGAATCGCATACATATGCTTGCTGAATTCCGCTTCACTCGCCGCTTCATCCGCTTGTACTAATTCACGTTCAATTAACGCAATTAACTTCTCTTTATTCATCCATAGCCTCCTCACCACACCAATTTATTGGTGTTTGATAATGTGCTTCTAAATAAGCATTCGCTTGAGAATACGGCTTAGATCCAAAGAAACCGCGATACGCTGATAATGGACTTGGATGTACTGACTTAATCACATCATGTTTAGACGTATCTATTAACTTCTCTTTTTGTTGTGCAGGTTTACCCCACAAAATAAAGACCACATGGTCACGCTGTTCAGAAACGGTTTTAATAATCTCATCCGTAAAGATTTCCCAACCGATACCACGGTGTGAATGAGCTTCACCTTTACGCACAGTTAAGACAGTATTTAATAATAACACGCCTTCTTTCGCCCAATCTTGCAAGTGAGATACTGTTCTCTTGCAGCCGATATCATCTTCTAGTTCTTTATACATATTGCGTAAAGAAGGTGGAAACTTTCCTTCTGGCTGAACAGAGAATGCTAGTCCATGCGCTTGTTTAGGGCCGTGATATGGGTCTTGGCCTAAGATAACGACCTTTACTTTATCAAAAGGCGTTAAATCAAACGCTTGATATATATTTTCTCTATCAGGATAAACTATTTTTGTCGTATATTCTTTTTCTAAAAAATCATGCATTGCTTTGAAATCATGACGACTTGTTATATCATGAAATACTTCAGACCACTCCATGGTATCACCTCAAAACTATGATAACACACGATATATCAAAAAGTTCAATCCACCCTTGTAAACATGTTATTATAGAGTAAAAGAAACGTTAGGGAGTGTATGAACATATGGCATTGAAAAAAGTATTAACAATTGCAGGCTCAGATACAAGTGCAGGAGCTGGCATGCAAGCAGATTTAAAAACATTCCAAGAATTAGACACTTATGGAATGGTTGCTTTAGCAGCAATCGTGACAATGGACAAAGAAACATGGTCACACGATGTAACACCAATTCCTTTCGACGTATTTAACAAACAATTAGAAACAGCAATCTCTATTGGACCAGACGCTGTCAAAACAGGTATGTTAGGTACTGAAGAAGTCATCAAACGTGCAGGAGAAGCATTTGAAGAGTCAGGTGCGAAATACTTCGTTGTTGACCCAGTTATGGTTTGTAAGGGTGAAGATGAAGTACTCAACCCAGGTAATACAGATGCAATGATTAAATATCTATTACCTAAAGCAACAGTTACAACACCTAACCTATTTGAAGCTGGTCAGTTATCTGGATTAGGCACATTAAAATCTATCGATGATATGAAAAAGGCAGCTAAAATCATTTATGATCAAGGTGCACAAAATGTAGTCATCAAAGGTGGTAAAGCATTAGATCAAGAAAAATCTTATGACTTATACTACGACGGCGATAAATTCTATCAATTAACAACAGATATGTTCCAACAAAGTTATAACCATGGTGCTGGTTGTACGTTCGCAGCAGCCACAACTGCCAACCTAGCAAACGGCCAATCACCTAAAGAGGCAGTTGTTAACGCAAAAGCATTCGTCGCATCTGCAATTAAAAATGGTTGGAAAATGAACGACTTCGTAGGTCCTGTAGACCACGGTGCTTATAACCGTATCGAAAAAATCGATGTAGACGTTCAAGAAGTTTAATCTAATAATCAATAAAATGAATGTCAGAATATAAATGTTCCAATATTCAAAAGGACGATTTTCGCAAAATGAAAATCGTCCTTTTACAATTTAATAAACCTTCTAATACACGTTTGTGTTTCAAAGCCAAGGAAAATCTAGATCTTTTCTTTGGCTTTATTATTTTGATGAATCCAATTGGTACTATTCATATAAATACACACCTAGTTATACTTCCACTTTGAAATCAGTAACATTTGGAATCTTAAGTTCTGGGTGCGCTTGCAGATAATCAATAATCAGTTGTGCTCCTTCAGTTTGAATATCTTCAACAATTTTATCCGCACTGAACATCGGATAATTCCCCCCGCCTACTGCACGATAGTTATTTAAGACAACCTTATAAGTCTCTTTCATATGGATCGGATTCCCTTGATAATCTAATTGCACGACACGTGAACCGACAGGGTTGCTGACTTTAATGGTATAACTGATACCTGAGTAAATATCATAATTGTAATGTTGCGGCTTGGGATAAATGAATTCTGGGTTCACAGTGACTTGGCCATCCTTGACAGAAAAATATTCTGCAGTTAATTCAATCGCATCTTTAATATCCTGTCCTGTCAGTTCAAGTACATTGAACGTATTAGGAAATGGATAATTATTTAAGACATCCCGCATAGTCACTTCGTTTCCGAATCCACTAGACAAATCAAACAACGCAGATGCTGCAATATCAGCACCGCTCACATCCATTAAGATGTAATTTAAGAAATTAATGTAAGGATGCGGTGTTGTGCGGGCGACAAATGCATCATCTACAATCATCGTCTCCTCTAATCGCGCAATCGGCACATCTAGCCAAGCATCCACTTCCGCATCAAATGCGGCCATTTTTTGTGCGAATTCAGGCTCTGTATCAGAAGCAGGTGTTAATGTTTCATTACTAAGCAGACTGACTTCCGCATTTTGTATTTTGCCTCTTTCAACGTCTAAGATGATTCTTCCTACCTTCTCACCTTTCGCACCGGGCTGGATGACTGGGATATCATAAACAGTTTCCGCAATTTCACGATGTTGATGTCCTGTGATGAGTAAGTCAATATCTTGATGGAACTGTTTCAACATCGCATAACCTTCGTTTTCTCCTGTCAGGTCTTCCGTCGGTTCGCCTGTTGTTAAATCACATTCAAAACCACCGTGATAACAAACCGCAATGATATCCGCATGCGCTTTCACTTCTGGCAGCCAACGTTCTAAAGCGGTTGCTGCACTTTCGAAGGTAAGACCTTCAATATGTGCTGCTTGTTCCCAATGAGGAATATATTGTGTCGTTAATCCGATGATTCCGATAATCAACCCGCCGCGTTCAATATAGCGTACACCGTGGCCTGTGAACGGTTCGCCATCTTTTAAAATATTAGCAGACAGTACAGGATAATTGAGTGCCTCTAGTGTCTGGTTTAAATACGACATACCGAAGTTGAATTCATGGTTGCCGATTACACCTGCATCGAATTTGAAATGGTTATAAATATACGCTAATTGTTTTGCTGAACCAAGTTCTTTGGCTAGATAATGACCCAGCGGAGAACCTTGTAAGAAGTCACCGTTGTCAATGAGAACGTGAAGCGGGTAATTGACTTTATCCTGATTGATGAGTTGTTCCGCATGTAATAAACCCATCGGCAATTGTTGTTGTCTTTCTTGATAATTCGTCGGGAAAATATATCCATGCACATCACTGACGATGTAAAAAGCTATCTGTGTCACTGTGATTCCTCCTGAAATACGTTAATTGATTTGAATAGGTTGTGTCTTAATCGTTGTATCGCCTTGTTTTAACCTTACATTTGCGTCACCTTTAAAATCAGAAGCTGTTTTACCTTCGAATGTTAATACAGCATTGCCTTGACTACCTGTTTTCACTTGTTGCGGTGTACTGTAACCTGGCGTTGTATTTTCTCCAAATATACCTAATTGTTGACCGCCTTCTGCATAAATTCCTAGACGTATATTAGAGAGTGTTTGATTTTTCGGTTGATGCTTTAATGTTACTTTAACTGAAAATGTACTGCCCACCTCTAAATTACTTGGTAATTCGAAAGACACCCCGCTGCTGTTTAATTTCGTATTAGATGTGTTGCCATCCGGCTCTTGATTGTCTTCTGGTTGTTCTGGTTTTACAGTATCATCCTTATTTTCTTTTGCGCCAAAGCTGCCTGCCGCAAAAGTAGAACGGTCATACCACTTATAATGGCTTGGTGGTGTATTCCAAGGCTCTTGTTGCGGTTCTGTAGAATTTTCAGGTTGCTCGAAATCTTTTAGTGCAGTGGCTTTATCTTTTGAAACACCTAATCCTGTAATTGAATCTGCATTTTCTGATTTACCTAACCATGTCGTAAGATTTTTAAGCAATTGTGCGTTGTCTGCTTCTTTAAACCCATCATATGTCTTCTTAGCTTGACCGTTATCTTCACGTTTATATTTAGGAGAACTATCTTCTACTAATGAAGAATCTCCAATAAAGGCTGCTTTACCTTTTCCGACTTTTGAAACCGCAATATAAGGTCCCTCTGCTTGACCGCCGCCATTATAAACACCTTCGTCTACCGCATGTCTCCATTTCTGCTTAGCAGTCAGACCCTCAGGTGTGAAAACAATTCCTTTAGCTTTATCAGGATTTGTAATCGCAAGTGTAGAACCTGCATGCATTGTGACACTTTTGACATTGTCTGTGATTCCTAAACCTTCTTTCCCTTGTAACATATGAGAGGTTGTTAAATTATTTAAAGCGTTATATCTAAAGCGTACGCCAAATGTTTGTGCTAACCAGTCTGTACTTTGAACATCTTGCATCGCTTTAGATTTACGTTCCCCGTCCGTCATACCTTTTGTCATATCTGAATATGCGCCTCTGCGATAACCATTCATCGCTTCTGATGAATCAATTCGGTTTAAGTTGCGATCAGCGTTATAGTGATCAGAAATAAATAGAATACTGCCTCCTTGTTGTGTGAAATCAGTCATTGCTTTTTGTTCTGAGGTTTTAAAAGGAATGTTTGCTTCTGGAATAACCAATATCTTTTTATCTTTTAAGGCTTGTGGTGTGATATTAGATTCCCCGCGCAGTTCTGTCACCTTATACCCTTGTTTCGTAATACTGTTTGCATAATCTGAGAAGCCGCCATCAATCGTCCAATCTGCTGCTCCCGCAGTTTGCCCGTGTGAATTATCAAATACTACTTCTCCTTTTTGGTTCGTACCGATAGTCGGTGCTGCTTGTGCAGCATTTGAGTATGTATCAATTGGAACAGTAGTGATGGAAATTGTAGAAATAGCTAAAGCTGCAAAAATTTTGTTTAATTTTCTCACTTTTAAAATACCTCCAAATGTAAATTCTGTCTTTATTATAGAACCTGTCATAGTTTAGAGATATAAGATGAACGCAAATTTACAATAACTAAATTTAGATTTAACAATATTAAACTAAATAATTGATTATATTAAATATTTACCTAAACTTAACAATTAATATATTGTATCATATTTACACCGTGTATATAATGAACCTGTATCAAATTTTATACATATGGAAGGGGTTAACAACGTAATGAAAGCACGTTCATCTTTTAAGGTATTACTTATTTTGATGATGGCAGTTATTTTATTTGTTTCAGCATGTGGAAAAGGAAGTTCATTAGACAACAAGAAAGAAAGCGACAGTAAAGGCGAAGATTACAAACCTAAAGAATTAACTGTACAGTTTGTACCTTCACAAAACGCGGATAAGTTAGAAGCGAAAGCGAAACCTTTAGAAAAATTATTATCTAAAGAATTAGGCATCCCAGTAAAAGTTTCTGTTTCTACAAACTACAACACAATTGTAGAAGCGATGAAATCTAAAAAAGTAGATGTTGGTTTCTTACCTCCTACTGCATATACATTAGCGCATGATCAAAAAGCTGCTGATGTATTACTACAAGCACAACGTTTTGGTGTAAACAAAGATGGTTCTGATTCTAAAGAATTAACAGACAAATACAAATCAGAAATTTTAGTGAAAAAGGATTCAGGCATTAACAGCGTGAAAGATTTAAAAGGTAAGAAAATTGCATTACAAGATGTTACTTCTACAGCGGGTTATACATTCCCTGCCGTTGAAATGGATAAAGAAGGCGTGAACGTCCTTAAAGATATGAAAGTCGTTAACATGAAAGGTCATGATCAAGCGATTATCTCATTGATGAATGGCGATGTAGATGCGGCTGCTGTATTCCAAGATGCACGTAAAATTGTGAAAAAAGATGAACCTAATGTCTACAAAGATACAAAAGTATTGAAATTAACAAAAGACATTCCAAATGACACGATTTCAGTACGTAGCGACATGGATCAAAAATGGAGAGACAAATTGAAAAAAGCCTTTAAAGATATTGCTAAAACAAAAGAAGGACATCAAGTGATCAGTGATGTTTATTCACATGAAGGCTATACAGACAGTAAAGATTCTAACTTCGATACAGTAAGAGAGTACGACAAAAAAGTTAAAGAAATGAAATAATTCAAGTTAAGAAAAACTGACTGAACCTAAGCGTATCTCAGCAAGATTGAACTCTGTTAGCAAGTATGTGCAGAAGTTAATCTTTTGAGTACGCTTATGTTTTTATCTCGATACTTAATTTAGAAAGGACTACTATTATGAGTCAGATTGAATTCAGAGATGTAAGTAAAGTATATGATAATGGCCATGTCGGTTTAGACCATATCAACTTAAATATTGAAAAAGGTGATTTTGCGGTTATCGTCGGGCTATCGGGTGCTGGTAAATCAACCTTATTACGGTCGATTAACCGTCTGCATGATATTACCGAAGGCGATATTGTGATTGATGGAACATCCATCTCCAAAGCATCAGGTAAGAAATTATTAGAAACGCGTCGTAATATCGGCATGATTTTCCAAAACTTTAATTTGGTGAAACGTTCTTCTGTAATGCGTAATGTGCTGAGTGGCAGAGTCGGCTATCACCCTACTTGGAAAATGGTCTTAGGTCTTTTCCCTAAAGAAGATAAAATCAAAGCATTAGAGGCTTTAGACCGTGTAAACATTTTAGATAAATATAAATCACGTTCAGATGAATTATCAGGTGGTCAACAACAGCGTATTTCTATTGCTCGTGCACTCTGCCAAGAACCTTCTATTATTCTGGCAGATGAGCCTGTGGCTTCTTTAGACCCCTTAACAACTAAACAAGTCATGGATGATTTGAAACGTATTAATGAAGAATTAGGAATTACCATCATCATTAACTTGCACTTTGTGGACTTAGCACGCGAATATGGTACACGTATTATTGGCTTACGTGACGGTAAATTAGTCTTTGACGGTGCAGTCGATGAAGCAACAGATGAAGCATTCAATAAAATTTATGGACGTTCGATTAATGATGATGAGAAGTTAGGGGTAAATTAATATGACACCCCACAAAAATTATGCAGAAATGCTGAATCATAAAATGTCGTTTAAAACAGCGATGACCACTATATTAGTATTGTTTTTAGTGTTTTGGAGTGTCTTATATACGGGATTCAGCTTTAGTGATTTGATTTATGGTTTACCGCAAATCGGGACCCTATTCACTCAAATGTTTCCACCTGACTGGAGTTATCTTGAACAGATACTTAATCCCATGTTAGATACAATCAGAATGGCAATTGTCGGGACATTTATCGGTTCTATCATCGCAGTACCTATTGCCTTATTGTGTGCAAAAAATATTTCACGTTCTAAATGGATTGCGATGCCAGCACGTTTCATCTTAAATATCGTGCGTACTATCCCCGATTTATTATTAGCCGCTATCTTTGTAGCAGTCTTTGGTATCGGCCAAATCCCCGGGGTATTAGCAGTGATTGTTTTAACAATCAGTATTGTCGCGAAATTATTATATGAAGTACTAGAAGCTATTGAACCTGGACCACTTGAAGCGATGACGGCTGTCGGTGCGAATAAAACAAAGTGGATTATATTCGGTGTTGTACCGCAAGCTTTAGCTTCTTATGTTTCTTACGTACTCTTTGCGTTCGAAATCAATATTCGAGCCGCTGCAGTGTTAGGTTTAGTCGGTGCCGGAGGTATCGGATTGTTTTACGATCAGACGCTGGGATTATTCCAGTATGACCGTACGGCTATGATTATTTTATTTACATTGGTCATTGTGGTGATTATTGATTACATCAGTTCGAAAGTGAGGGAACAACTCACATGACACAATCTAAAGCAGAATTATTAAAACATTATGGCAGTCCTCGCACAAAGTTAAAGTATGGCATTATTTCCGTGGTAATAATAGCCTTATTGGTTTGGGCCTTTGCGGGTATTCCCGCCTTAGAAATCAAACAAAAGTCGCAACAAATCCTTGGGTCCATTATGCATGGTTTAACACATCCAGATTGGGGATTTGTCTATCAGCCTGGTGGTGAAGATTTATTACGCGGATTATTAGAAACCTTTGCGATTGCGGTTGTAGGTACCATTATCGCAGCGGTCATTTGTATTCCTTTAGCCTTCTTAGGTGCTAGAAATATTATACGTTTCAGACCTATATCAGGCGTCAGTAAATTTATTTTAAGTATCATTCGTGTCTTTCCAGAGATTGTGATGGCTTTGATTTTTATAAAAGCTGTTGGACCAGGGTCATTCTCTGGTGTACTCGCACTAGGTATTCACTCAGTAGGTATGCTTGGTAAATTATTCGCAGAAGATATTGAAAACATCGATTTAAGTGCTACTGAGTCATTAAAAGCGAGCGGTGCGAATAAAATGAAGACGTTAGTCTTTGCGGTCGTCCCACAAATCTTACCGACATTCTTATCCTTGATTTTATATCGCTTTGAGTTGAATTTGCGTTCCGCTTCCATTTTAGGTTTGATTGGTGCAGGCGGTATCGGCACACCGTTAATCTTCGCCTTACAAACACGTTCATGGGACCGTGTCGGCATTATCTTAATCGGTTTAGTCATTATGGTCGGTATTGTGGATTATATTTCAGGTAAAGTACGTGAAAAAATCGTCTAATCGCTTTGTTGAGTCATTTTATTGAACAACTCAATCTCAAAAATCAATTGTAACGCTCTCGGCAATTAGTCCTAGATAAAGTTGATACCATAGCCTCATGTATTTTATGTAGAGATATCATACAATAATCAATGTAGAGGAAACGCAAGTAATGTATGCATCCTAAATCAATCCTAAAAGCATATTCTATAAATAATCGTTACACCTTTCTACCCACCCAAACAAAAGGACAGACGTTTCCTCTACACCGACATAAACAATGCTTAAAGTCGCAACTAACCTCCTAAATTAATCATAGAACATATCCTAAAATATGCATGCGACGGCATTAACAGTTAATCTAATCATTGAATTTAAAATCGACAAGTATGTTTCCCCTGACGTAAATTGTCGATCACCCTAAAAAATAGAGCACTGCTTAGCTTACGAGGTTGTCCCTCCTCACAAGCAACCTGAAGTCCCAACAGGTTAGATGCAGTGCTCTATTTTTATTTGCGATATTTATCATGAATTCAGTGAACTTTTAAACTCACGCCCATTTTCTACATATTAAAAGACCTTCCCAAGCAATGTCATACCATTACTTAAGAAGGCCTTGTTTCATTCTATTATTTTCTATATTTCAACTTCGCAAAAGCATCGTGTTGATGAATAGATTCTTCATTACGACATTCAATGTCAAAACCTTCAATCCAATCCACTTCTACTAAGTCTGCAGCGATTAAACGGATTAAATCTTCCACAAAACGAGGGTTTTCATAAGCACGTTCTGTAACGCGTTTTTCATCTGGACGTTTTAAGATTGGGTAAAGAATTGAACTTGCGTTAGCTTCCATCGCATCTAAAATTACTTCTTTATAGTCAGACGGTAGTGTCGCTTCACGATTCAAGTACGTTTTTACAGTAATTACTCCGCGTTGGTTATGTGCAGAATACTCACTGATTTCTTTTGAACATGGACATAAAGTAGTTACTTTCGCTTCCATTGTCAGCTCTTTACGTGTCACTTTATCCCCTTCAACTGCCATGCCATACGTTACATCCGCATTGCCGACAGCTTTTAAATTCGTAACGGGACTATAGCGATTAAAGAACCACTTACCTGAAACATCTACCCCTGCTGAAGTTTGTTTCATGTGTTTTTGAAGTGTATCTAATACCGTATGCAGATTATCAAATGTTAATGCTACACCGTTATCATAATGTTTCTCAACACTTTCTAAGATACGGCTCATATTAATACCTTTTTCTTCTCTCGTTAAGCTAGTTGAAAATGCGAAAGTACCTGCCGTTTGATATTCATCTATAATCACGGGATATACTAAATTTTTAATCCCGACTTCTTCAATTTCAAATAAAAAATCTTTGTGCGTGCTTTGTAGATCTGTCATTTCTTCTTTTACTGTTGGTTTTGTACCTTTAATAGGATCAACAGAACCGAAGTGTTTCCAACGACCTTCTCGTGTCGATAAATCAAATTCAGTCATCTGTGTGCCCCTCCACTCATGATTCAAAATTGTAAGTCCAATACGTTTCTTGTTCTAAGAAACTTTTGGCTGTATCTGGAACTTGCGGTTCAGCTAACTGATGCAAGAATGGTCCAGATTGAGATGCATGTGCTTTGAATGCATCTAATTTTACTTCTCTATAATCAGTAATATCGTTAATGATATCAGGCATACCTAACTCATCAATCGCATCATTGCTAAAAGCAACTAATTGTAAACGTGGACGTTCTGCTTTAGGCATACGTCCTACTGTTCTAACTACCGCTTCTGCTGTTGCTTCATGATCTGGGTGTACCGCATAACCTGGATAGAATGAAATGATTACTGAAGGATGCAATTCATCAATCAGACTTTTAACCATCCCGTCCATTTTTTCATGTGGTTCGAATTCCACTGTTTTATCACGGTAACCCATCTTTCTTAAATCTTTAATACCAATCGCTTTTGCTGCGTCTTCCAACTCGCGCTCTCTGATTTTCGGCAGAGATTCACGTGTCGCAAATGGCGGATTTCCTAAATTACGTGCCATTTGACCTAAAGTCAAACAAGCATACGTAACTGGAACACCTTCATCAATATAACGTGCTAATGTTCCTGCTGATGAGAACGTCTCATCATCAGGATGCGGAAATATAACTAATACATGACTTTCCTCTGACATGATACGTCCTCCTTATATTTCAAACGGTACAGCACTGATTTCAAGCGCTGCCGCTAATTGCCCTTCATAATTAAAACCAGCGAGCAAGAATTCATTATCCTCGTTCACTTCATAATGTGTCAGTCCTTGTACATAAACCCATCCATTATCTTGTAGTTTCAAACCCACTCTGAATGGTTCTTTGCCACCGCCCTTAAGTTTGGCATGTTCAAAGACTACTTTGATATTTCTTAAAAACGTTCCAGCATTAAAGACACGTTGATCAAAATGGTTCGCATACGCACCATTTGTTGTTTCAACATGCAGGTATACAGGTTGATCTACATAAGATGCCAGTAACGTTTGTACTTTCTCATATTCTATCGGCTCCAAGCTGCTCACTCCCTTACACTAAGCAAAATCAAATGTTGAACCCCATCTATATCGTGTTATTCTTGATTTATTTATCAATCTCTTTATCATTTAATTGTACTAAATCCTCGTCAATAAATATAACCTACTGCTCATTCTTGAATTAACGATAGGTTTTCTCGGTTATCAATTCTTAAATTAGAAACAATATTTACATTATATAACTGTTCCTCCACTTTCTAAAGAGGTTATTGAAATATTCCTATAATTTGAGGGGGATTTACTATCTGTTTAAACTTCACCTCGTTATAATGGACATGTATGTCTTCATATATAGATACAAATAAGGAGGTCACACAACGTGAAAATTATTAATTTAGGGGATAAAGAGAAAGCATCATTCTACACAGCTTACGAGCTGTTCAACCAAATGAACGAGAATCCTGAAAGTAAACTAGGTCTAGCAACAGGAGGTACAATGGTAGATGTTTATTCTGACTTAGTTAAACTGATGGAATTAAATGACTTAGATGTTTCTAATGTAGAAACATTCAACTTAGATGAATATGTCGGTTTATCAGCCGATCATCCAGAAAGTTATCATCATTATATGCATGAAGTGCTATTCGATCGCTATCCACACTTCAAAGAAGAAAATGTGCATTTACCAATCGGTGATGCGAAAGATTTAAACGCTGAAACTGCAAGATACGAACAACTGGTTAAGGATAAAGGGCCTGCAGATATCCAAATTTTAGGTATCGGGGAAAATGGTCATATCGGGTTCAATGAACCAGGTACAGAAAAAGACAGTATTACACGTGTCGTAGATTTAACTGAAAGTACGATTCAAGCCAATAGCCGTTACTTCGATAACGAAGAAGATGTGCCGAAACAAGCTATTTCAATGGGTCTTTCTACAATTTTATCTGCAAAACGTATTATCTTATTAGCGTTTGGCGAGAAAAAGAAAGATGCGATTACAAAACTTGCGAGCGGCATTCAAGACAAAGATGTCCCAGCAACAGTTTTATACGATCATCCTAATGTAGAGGTTTACGTAGATAACGCAGCTGCACCCGAACAGTAAAATTCACTGTTGTTTGTCAAAAACTAAAAAGGGTAAATAATCTAAGTAAAGCAAAAGTTACAACACATACATTATGAAAGGATGAATCATTTTGGAACTACAATTAGCAATTGATTTATTAAATAAAGAAGACGCTGCAGAGTTAGCTAACAAAGTGAAAGATTATGTCGATATCGTAGAAATCGGTACTCCTATCATATATAACGAAGGTCTGCCTGCCGTTCAATATATGGATGAAAACATCGATGGTGTTAAAGTTCTAGCAGATATGAAAATTATGGACGCTGCAGACTATGAAGTCAGCCAAGCAGTTAAATTCGGTGCTGACGTTGTAACAATCTTAGGTGTTGCTGAAGACGCTTCTATCAAAGCTGCTGTCGAAGAAGCACACAAAAATGACAAACAATTATTAGTAGATATGATTGCTGTTCAAGACATTAAACAACGCGCTAAAGAATTAGATGAAATGGGTGCTGATTATATCGCAGTACACATTGGTTATGACTTACAAGCTGAAGGTAAATCTCCATTAGATGATTTACACACAGTTAAATCTGTTATCAAAAATTCTAAAGTTGCCGTTGCTGGCGGTATCAAACCAGATACAATCAAAGATATCGTAGCTGAAGAACCAGACTTAGTGATTGTTGGTGGCGGTATCGCAAATGCCGACGACCCAGTAGAAGCAGCAAAAGCTTGCCGCGACGCAGTTGAAGGGAAATAAGCTATGGCAAAACTACAATATCAATTGATTTTAGATGAACTGAAAACGACGTTATCTAATGTTAAAGATCAAGATGTTGAAAACTTTGAACAAGCAATCAAAGATGCCAAAAATATTTTCGTAGCAGGTAAAGGTCGTTCTGGATTCGTCGCAAATGGATTTACAATGCGCTTGAATCAGCTTGAACAACCTGCATTTATCATTGGCGGTATTACAACACCTTCTATCCATGAAGGCGACTTGTTTATTGTCATTTCAGGTTCAGGCAGTACAGAACACTTACGCCTATTAGCTGAAAAAGCTAAAGATCAAGGTGCACAAGTGGCGTTAGTCACAACAAAACCTGATTCTAAAATCGGTGAATTGGCAGATGTCACAATCGAATTGCCTGCCGGAACAAAACATGATGCTGAAGGTTCAGCACAACCTTTAGGCAGTTTATTCGAACAAGCTGCACAATTATTCTTAGATGCTGTTGTATTAGATTTCATGAAAGACTTCAATATTGATGAAACTACGATGCAACAAAATCATGCGAATTTAGAATAAATCACATTAAAGGCCTGTAAGCTTTTGAGTTTATCTCTTTAACTTACAGGCCTTTTCTTTATGCTTTTTAGTAACCATATAACTTAACTATTTTACCTCTTCATAAAAAACCTCTGCTTAAATAGTCCACAAAGTAAAATCACCTTGCACCACCACTAAGCAGAGATTATCAAACAGGATATTTTATCAGCTGAACTAACACGCTTGCATCCTTTTATTTTAAATGTTCATAAGGACGGCTTTCTGCGAATGATACAATTTGTTCAACGAATAAACGAGAACGTAATTGGAATTCTTCGTCTTGTAAGAAGAATGTACCATCATCTAATTTGCCGTAATCTGAATCATGTGTCGCAATTTGGGTAGGCACTGCGATACCTAATAAGGTACGTACAATTAAGCGTAAGTGAGAAAGTGGTTCTGCACTTACAATACCGCCGCTGTTCCCCATTAAGCCGACTGGTTTCATTTTGAAGTCATCCATTGTCAGATGATCTAAAGCGTTCTTTAAGATACCAGAATATGAACCATGATAGTTCGGTGTACCTAAAATAATAAAGTCCGCTTCTCTCGCCTTCTCTTGTAAATCTTTCACATTAGCTTGATAATCATCTGGCGGATTACTTGCGCCAGAAACATCTAATGTATGGATTGGACGCTCAGCTAAATCAAAAATTTCCGCTTCAACATCCTTTTCATTGAATTGTCCCTTTAAGTATTGTGCCAGTGCTTTTGTGTGCGAATCAATACGCGCACTGCCTACGATAATGACACCTTTCATTCAATAGTCACCCCAGTTAATTTATTTTGATTGCTCTTCCAGCATTTTGTTGATTGCTTTGCCGACACCACTGTTTTGGTTGTTATCTGTCACATATTTTGCGTATTCTTTCACTTCAGGCATCGCATTTTCCATTGCGACAGGATAACCCGCTTTTTCAAGCATCGATACGTCATTCATGTTATCACCAATTGCCATGACATCTTCCATATTGATACCGAGTTGGTTTGCGATTTCTTCTAACGCAATCCCTTTTTGCGCATAAGCGTTTGTGATTTCGATATTACCTCGTGCTGATGATGAAATTGCTAAGTTTGTGTGTTTCGCAAGTTCTGCACTGACACGATCAATTTTACCGATATCACTGTCAAACGCTAAAATTTTCATCACAATTTCACCAGGTCTTTCACTGATTTGATCATAATTATCAACTACTTTTAATGTGCCTTGATCAATACGATGTTGAATATGGCGATGTATTTTTTCTACATCTGCTTTTTGACCTGCATGTTCTGCAATATCAATATAAATATCTAAATCTCTTTGAGGATCTTCAGTATAAATACCAAGGTTAGTATAGACTTGGTAATAAATATCCTCTCGATCTAGAACATGTGTAATTTGTTCAATCATTTCATGATTCAAGCTTGATGTATGCATAATATCGAATGATTCATCACGAACCTCTGCACCATTCAAACAAATATATGGGACTTTCAATCCAGTCGGTTCCACAGGCGCATTGGCTTCATAGAAAGCACGACCTGTCGCAATCACGACCGTAATCCCTTGTGCCTGCGCTGCTTTAATCGCTTTAATATTTTCCTCTGAAATTTCATGTGCTGCATTTAATAATGTTCCGTCCATATCTGTCGCAATTAGTTTAATCATGAATTAACCTCGTTTCTTTTGTCTTAGCCGTAGTGTCGTAAAATTACTTTTCACAACAAAGTCTAACCTCATTCTATCAAATTTTGATAACAAACTTCTATCGTCTGTTTGTACGATTTATGAGGGTAAAAACTATCGGCATTACTCATTCTTAACTATCTCTTACTTTTTAACGCTTTTCAAACAAAAAGATGTCCACTTCTTAAAAGCAGACATCTTCATTCTTCTAAAGTTGTTTTAACTGTTCAAGTCATTAGCCTCTTGCGATTGCTTAGCTTGTTTCTTCTTGTTTCTTAATTGCTTGAAGAAGTTCCGCAACATATCACCGCATTCTTCTTCTAAAACACCACTCACAACTTCTGCACGATGGTTGAAACGCGATTCTTGAAGTAAATCCATTAAACTGCCGCTACAACCGCCCTTTGGATCAGCAGCGCCATAAACAACGCGTGGAATACGGCTCATAACAATCGCACCAGAACACATCACACAAGGTTCTAAAGTGACATATAAAGTACAATCTTCTAAACGCCAACTCCCTACTGCTTCAGCTGCTTTTTCTATCGCAATATGTTCCGCATGGGCTGTCGGAAGTTGAATCGTTTCTCTTAAATTATGTGCACGTGCTATAATTTCATCGTCTTTAACAATGAGTGCGCCAATCGGTACTTCACCGATAGCTTCAGCTTTTTTGGCTTCATCTAATGCAAGTTTCATATATTTTTCATCTATTGTCATATGTTCAATCCCTTACCATGTGATACAATTACTATTGTCTATTTTAACACTTGGAGTGTTGTTTATGAATCAACCTTATATCGCTATTGAAGGGCCTATAGGAGTAGGCAAATCCTCTTTAGCACATCGCTTAAGTCAATCTCTTGATTATCATGAAGCACAAGAAATCGTGGATGAAAATCCATTTTTATCTGATTTCTATGACGACATTTCAAAATGGAGTTTCCAGACTGAAATGTTCTTTTTATGTAACCGTTACAAACAGGTTCAAGATCTAGAACAACTACATAACGGTATTGTCAGTGACTATCATGTTTATAAAAACAAAATCTTTGCGCGTCAAACACTGACAGATACAGAATACAACAAGTTTGACCGTATTTACGATATTCTGACTGAGGATCTTATGATGCCGGACATCGTAATCTTCCTCGATGCAGATTTAGAAGTATTAAAACAACGTATCGCCAAACGCAATCGCAGCTTCGAAGCACAAATTGAAGATGATTATCTTTTAAATTTAAAAGAAGCTTATCATCACTTCTATGAATCTTTAGAAGCCGAAGGCAAAATGGTGAAACGCATCGATACAACAAACTTGGATTTCGTCAATCACGCTGACGATTACGAGTATCTATTAAACATTGTACAATCAATGATAGGAGGCAACACGCATGAATAATTACGGTATCCCTCAAGATGCGGTGATTACAATCGCAGGTACTGTAGGCGTCGGTAAATCGAGCTTAACACGTGCCTTAGCTAAAAAATTAAACTTCCGCACTTCTTTCGAGAATGTGGACCATAATCCTTATCTAGATAAATTCTATGATAACTTTGAACGTTGGAGTTTCCACCTTCAAATCTATTTCCTTGCGGAACGCTTTAAAGAACAAAAACGCATGTTTGAATATGGCGGGGGCTTTATCCAAGACCGTTCTATTTATGAAGACGTTGATATCTTCGCAAAAATGCACGAAGAACAAGGGACGATGACACCTGAAGACTTCAAAACATACTCAGAATTATTTGAAGCGATGGTCATGACACCTTACTTCCCAAAACCAGACGTTTTAATTTATTTAGAATGTGATTACGATGAAGTGATTGAGCGCATCAAACAACGCGGTCGCCAAATGGAAATTGATACAGATCCAGAATACTGGAAAAAATTATTCCGTCGTTACGAAGAATGGATTTCAAGCTTCAATGCCTGCCCTGTCGTACGCGTGAACATTAATGAATATGATCTGCATGAAAGTTTAGACACGCTAGATCCAGTGTTAGATAAAATTGCGCATGTGATTGATGTCTATCGTAATGTAGATACTAGAAAATAATAAGCAAACAAAAAATCATGTATCTCTGCTCTTAACTGAGTGAGATACATGATTTTCTTTTACTCTGAATAAACTTGTATGAAGTTATTTATCAAAGAAACGTTTAATTTCATCATTCAAACCTTTATAGTAATCATAACGTGTGACTGGGAATTTATCTTTCATATCATCATCTGTGCTATTATGCATCACAAACGGATGACCGATATGACTTAAATAAATCTCATCATTACCACTGTCACCGAAACCTAGTACACCTTCTGAATCAAGATCATACATATCTAACAGGTAGCGCACAGCGAATAACTTGCCAGCGTTTTTAGGTGTAAAGTGTACATCATACGCATCTTCAGGGTCACCTGCTTTAGGATTCGTTTTATTATAATGTACCGCATAGTCATAAGCCGCTGCTTTATCTTGTAAATCTTTTAAATTCTGCTCGTCTTTTTCTTCATCGCCTTGTGCATAATAGTAATATTCATACAATGTTTCTTCATCTCTGAATTCTCTTTGCGGATGAAGTTCAACTTGGTGTTCTGACTCGAAGCTGTCGATAATTTCATCAACTTTTTCTTTAGTGAACGTTGTTTCTGAAACAGCTTCTTCATAATCTTTAGAACGTTGATATTCGCCTTTATCATCTAGTTCAAATAATTTGGAACATAAGTCAGAAAAGATAAAGTCTGGTTTATATTCCATTTCCGCATGTTCCATTTTCTCTATAATACTTTCAAAGATACTGCCTGATAACACTGCAGTAATCACTTGGTGCTTTTCTTCAGCTTGTTTCAGTGTCGATTCAAGTTCACGTAGTTCAGGAATATCTTCTTTCGTGGTTTGATGCTTATAATACGTTTCGTCAAAATCAAATAAAATTAATTGACGCATCATATCATCCCTCCAACCTTGGTTATAATTCTAACTCTTCGCGGTAAATCACAGGTTCATAATCGTCATCATTGATAGCTTTACTATAATAACCTTCATCTGTTTCTTTTAAACCAAAGGCTTCTGCCTTATCCGCTTCACTTGTGCCAATATAACTTTGACCTTTCGCATCAAAAAACAAATCAAAAAGCGTACCGCCATAACGTGCTTCATGTTTCAAATCATATAATGCATCGACGTCTTGACGTTTGACGTCTTTATAAAACAATGTATGGCTCGAATACTTTGTTGTTTTCGCTTCAAAACCTAAAGACTGCGCTCCGGCATCTTCTGTGACCAAATGCAAAGTCTTGCCAAAGTCATTTAAGACGCGAAACACTTCTCCTTGATATTCTGCATAACGTCCATCTAATACTGTATGTTGTTCTTTCATGATTTTCACCTCATTTAATGTGTGACGATAATTTAGGATTCTGTATCTTCACCCTTTAAAATAGAAACAATTTCTGGCGCTTTCTCTACGACATAATCCGCATGTTTAAATTCATGCGCTTGACCTACGCCTGTCAATACAGCTACAGACAGTCCTAAGCCAGCGTTAACAGCGGTTTGTATATCATTAGGTGTATCGCCTACAATTGCGATTTCTTCCGCTTTAAGCCCCTTCTCTTGCGCAAAGAGCGGCTTTAATACAGCTGGGTCTGGCTTTTCAGCCGCATTAGATTCAGTAGAGATGACTAAATCAAAGAACGCTTCTGTATCTGTAGATTCAATAAATCGATCTGTGCCTTTCTTCGTATCACTCGTAATAATTCCAATATGATATCCATCTGCCTTTAATGTTTCTAACGCTTCCACCATCCCATCAATCCATTTAATTTCAGGAACTCTATGGTCAATGAGATATTGACTCGTCTTGCGTGTCCACTCGCCCACATCTTCTCCAGCTAACGCATTGAAATTCTGAATAATTTCATCTAGCGAACCACAGGCCATCGGTGTACCAGGTTCTATTTGATTCTTTTCTTTATTCACACCTAAAGTCTGGTAAGCATGTGCTTGATCTTCTTCTGAAATAAAACGTTCCACAAACTGATCTACCATTTGAATACCAATCTTCATCCAACTCATATCAAAATCAATGAGTGTGCCATCTTTATCAAATAAGATCCATTTAATTGTCATCAGTTTCCACGCTTCTTTCTTTATACTTTTATTTCATTTTATCAATTTATGAATTAAGAAGGAAATTAAAAAAGGCTTACACCCTTTGTATTGGATGTAAGCACAAAATGCATCAACGATTAATCTTTCTCACAGTTTTGACGGTCCTTTGATGGTTCTGGTAACGTCTTGACTAACGTAAACAATACAATCGTTTGGAAGGTCACCATAATCAATAAACCAATTCTGATATAGAAGTTATCTAGCATATAAAGCGAAAATGCGATAACAATATATAAACTCAATAAAATTTTGAACTTCTTCTTTAAAGTAAAGCCTCTATCTCTTTTGAAGCTTTCCACATATTCACCGTAAACCTTTGTACTCACTAACCAACGATTAAATCTTTCAGAACTTCTTGAAAAACAAACAGCTGCTAAAAGTAAAAAAGGTGTAGTTGGCAACAAAGGTACAACGATTCCTATAAAACCAACGATAGCTGAAATTAAACCTATCGTAATTAAAATATATCTCATAAAAGCACCTCTACCGATAATCATTTTCAATTATACAATAGAATACAGACTAGTAAACAATAATATGTTTGCTTATACGAATAAGATGCATCTCGTATTTTCATTAATATTTATACAGTTAGGAACTCAAATCATCATTCTAGGCAAAAATGTAATTCTATTCTATATAAATGATATGATGACAAAAAAGGGGGAGTAAAATGTGGGATTCAGTTTTATCTATTATAGCTAGCATTCTTACGATTTCTAGCTTTGTTTTTGCTTTTACAAAAAGGCCTTCCGAAAATAAAAATATCAGTCAAACCAATATAGGATCAACCAACTCAATAACAAATAATAATATTAAAGTAAACAATTCATATCAACAAGTAAAATACATACCCAATCGTCAAAATATAAATAATACTGATGAAAATTGGGGTTACATAATTTTTATTAGCTTAGGTATGTTACTTTCAATTGCACTATTTGTAAAATTCAATTTTATCATCTTAGGTTTATCTTCTATTCTAGTATTACTAATATCAATTTTAACCATTTATAGATTGCGCAAAGAAGCACTAGGTCTTAGAAGTTATATCTACTTTGCTATAAAATATATTAGCATACTATTAATTATAATTACTTGTATTATATATATACCAAGTGTAGCAGAAAGGTTGAATGAGAAACTATCGAATATAGATGTATCGAATTCTTCGAACTTTATAGCTTCGATCTTTAAAATGGGACAAGAAACCTTTTTATATATTAAATCCTTACATTTTCCTAGTTACAGTGCTTTCACTTTGATTTTCCGATTTATTGCAGTCGTAATAATTTTTATGCTTTTATTCGCAGATATAAGCAAAAAATCGTTTTCCAACGCTATCTCTATGCTATATAAGAATAAAAACAGTGTTTTTCTACAATACTTTTCATTGTTCGTAATATTGCTTATTCTTATTGTATTCATTCATTTCTTTTACTTTGAAGATGTCATTTCAAATGTACTATATCCTATTTATGATTGGTTTTCTATCAAATAATCTTACGCTTTAATAAAAACCATCACTTTCTCACCACTATATTAATGACAAAACAGGTCAGAAACACACTGTTATCTGTGCTTCTGACCTGTTTTTTTATCACTATTTATAATTCTTATTCGAATTATTTTTTAGGAACTACAACTCTCCAGCCGTGTTTGTCTTCTAATTTACCACTTTGGATACCAGTATATTGGTCATATAAGTGTTGAGTGATTTTACCTGTTTCGTTATTATTGATAACGATTTCGCGGTCTTCGTATTTTAAGACACCTACAGGTGAAATAACTGCAGCTGTACCTGTTCCGAAGACTTCATCTAATTCACCTTTATCATACGCTTCGAATAATTCATCTACAGATACACGACGTTCTTCTACTTTATAGCCAAGTTCTTTAGCTAATTCGATTACTGTTTTACGTGTAATACCTGGTAAGATACTACCGTTTAATTCAGGTGTAACAAGTGTACCATTTTCAACGAAGAAGATGTTCATGCTTCCGACTTCTTCGATGTATTTTTGTTCTACACCGTCTAACCATAATACTTGGTCATAACCTTCTTTGTTTGCGTTAGATTGTGCTAATAAGCTTGCTGCGTAGTTACCAGCTACTTTCGCAAATCCAACACCACCACGTACGGCACGAACGTATTTATCTTCTACATAAATACGTGTTGGTTTTAATGCGTCTCCGCCATAGTATGAACCAGAAGGAGATAAGATAATTAATAGTTTGTAGTGAGATGCTGGATGTACACCTAAACCTGCTTCAGTCGCAAAGACGAATGGACGAATGTATAATGATTGACCTTCCCCTTCAGGTACCCAGTCACGTTCAACATTCACAAGTTCTTTTAATCCTTCTAATAATAACTCTTCATCAATTTGCGGCATTTCTAAGCGTGCTAATGATTGATTAATACGTTTGAAGTTTTGGTCAGGTCTGAATAAATCAACCTCTCCATTATGTTTGTATGCTTTTAATCCTTCAAAGACTGCTTGGCCATAATGAAGTCCTTGTGCAGCGGGATCAAGTTCGATCGGTGCATAAGGAGTAATCTTCAAATCATGCCAACCACCTTTATCTTCATCGTAGTCATAACTTAACATGTAATCAGTGAAGTGTTGACCGAATCCTAAGTTACTTGGATCTGGTTTTTGTTTAAGCTCTTCACGTTTCTCGAATTTAACATTTTCTGACATGATTTCTGCCTCCTAAAATTGTGCTTATAAATAAGATAATACTAAAATTATAGCAATCTAAGTCTGTGTATTCAATGAGTTTTTAGAAAATTTAAAAAATACGCCCCTAATCAAATCCTCTATTGAACACAGTTATTTATATCTCTCTTTAACATTTCCCCATTGATACAAATTAAAAGTTGCTATATTCCTTACACTTCCATTATTGTACAGTCTATTTCTGAATGCAACTGTGAGCAATCTCATTTTCACTTTGCATAGACGATCTATTCATTAAGAACATCCACTTCCTTTATCAGCATCTAATGTCGCACTGACTCCATATGGCAAGATACACTTTGGTTCATTATGGCCAAAGCTGCCATTAGCGATGACAATTTTATGTTCTAGGTTTTGTTCTCGCAAAATTTTTAACCATAACGCTTCTATCTCTTGATGATGTTGTCATCTAATCGTCACCCACTTAACATTAGTCTACTGCCATTATACATAATAATTAACAGGACGAACATTTTCTATAGGTCCTAGAAAACATTCAGCCCTGTTGATTTAATTCATATGCTTATATTATTTTTGTGTTGCTGCTTCTTTCTCTCTAACCCCTTGCAACATAGCTTCTGTCATCTTGTCTAAATCATATTTAGGTGAGAAGCCCCATTCATTTCTTGCACAACTTGTATCAATCGCATCTGGCCAGCTATCTGCAATACCTTGTCTGATTGGATCTACTTCATAGTGCATTTTGAATTCTGGAATTTGTTTACGAATAGATTCGGCAATTTCTTCTGGCTCGAAACTCATACCGCTTAAGTTAAAGGCACAACGATTTTCAATATTTTCTTCTGGTGCTTCCATCAATTTAATAATTGCGTCGATCGCATCATCCATAAACATCATATCCATGTAAGTATCTTTACCGATAAAGCTTGTATACTCACCTTTACGTACCGCCTCAAAATAAATCTCACAAGCGTAATCTGTTGTACCGCCGCCTGGTTCTTTCACAAATGAAATTAAGCCAGGGAAACGTACGCTTCGTGTATCTACACCAAACTTAGTATGGTAATACTCGCATAATAACTCACCTGATACTTTGTTTACACCGTACATAGATGTTGGTCGTTGAATCGTTAACGCAGGTGTATCACGTTTAGGTGTTGTTGGCCCGAATGCCCCGATAGAACTTGGTGTAAAGAACTGTACATTATGATGGCGTGCCGCTTCTAACGCATTGACTAAACCACCCATATTAATATTCCATGCCAGCATTGGATCTTTCTCAGCTGTCGCAGACAATAATGCGGCCATATGCATTAAAGCATCTGGTTGAAATTCCTCTACAACCTCATTCATGCGTGCTGCATCTGTTACATCTAATATCGCAAACGGTCCGTCTTTGATTAGAGAATCCGCTTCTGGTTCTCTAATATCCGTTGCTAAAACATTATCTGTTCCATAAATCTCACGACATTTTAATACAAGTTCAGTCCCGATTTGCCCTAGTGCGCCAGTAATCATAATTCTTTTCATATTTCTCTCTCCCCTTTGAAAAGTGCGCTAAAGAACTGTAGTATTTCTGAGGTGTACATTCTCTTGTTATTTAACACTATATTTTTATAAATGCTTATTAATGTATATACCATACGTACAAAAATAAGTAAAGCGCTTACATTTGAAAAGAGCAAAATTATACTTTTCTATTTATTTCAAAGATACATCATTTAGATAAACCATCAAATATTTTTACGACAATGCTTTTGAAGAAATTCATAACCTTCTTTCTCATAGAAATCAACAGCCGCGTTATTTTCCCCCCAATAATCCAATTCTACTGTGTCACACTGCTCTTTTTCTGCTACCTCTTCTATATACTGCATGAGTGCATGCCCATAACCTTTATGCTGAAATTCTGGTTCAATACTGATTTGATGAATATACAACGTCTTCTGCCCATAACGAAATGGCGTTTCATATAACGTTACCAATTGCGCCCACAAGTACCCAGCAGCTATTCCTGTATCCGTTTCAATGACTAATAAATAATGCTCAGGTTGATGCATGAGCTTTTGAAATAGATCTAGCGTATCCAAATAATGATAAGGCTTAAAAATATCTGGGTAGGCTTGATGATGTATGTCATGGACAGTTTGATTTAAACCTGCTAATAAAGCTGCATCCTCACATATTTTAATTTCCAACAGTATCCCTCACTCTCAACACCTTATTGGCATTACTTTATTCGAAGTCTTGACTTGCGTCATGTTATGATTATTGTAACGTTTTTTTGTACTGATTACTGTTTTTAAGGAGGCACATTTATGTGTACGAGTTTTGCATTTACATCTCAATATGATGCGAACTATTTAGCACGCACCATGGATTTCTCATTTAGTTTGAATTCTTTCCCGAAGGCTATTCCTAGAAATTATGAATGGACAAGCAACAATGGTCGTGACTTTAAATTAAATTACGGCTTTGTAGGAACTGCAATGACAGTCAATGGTGTGGTATTCGGAGATGGCATAAACGAAAAAGGATTATCCATTGCTGTGTTATATTATCAAGGAGAAGCTTCTTATGCGACTTCTACTTCTAATGACAATATCAATCTAGAACCTGAAGAATTCATTATGTGGTTTTTAGGCATGAATGAATCTATCAGAGACTTTAAAGAACAAGCAGATAATGTTCGTTTACTTAAACAAGTAAATCCCGCATTAGACAGCGTTCCACCACTACACTTTATGATTACAGATCAATCTGGTCAAAGTATCGTTGTGATTCCTTCAGACGGTCAACTGATTATTAAAGAGAATCCCATTCGTGTATTAACGAATAACCCTAACTTAGAATGGCACTATCAAAATGTGAGACAGCATACACACTTCAATATCGAAGCGCCCTCACCGTCACTCTTAGGCATTGAGAGTGTAAAACCTTTTGGCGTTGAATCTGGTACTGAAGTTCTGCCGGGCGGTTATACTTCCCCATCTCGTTTCGTTAAAATGGCTTATTTCCGTCAATTTATCGAAGATGCGGAAGATGAGAATAAACGACTCAACAACTTATTTAAATTACTCGATACTGTCAGTATTCCAAGAGGTGTCGTTTTAGACGAAGGTACGATTTATTACACACAATACCAAGCTATCGTCGATACACACCATCTCACTTATTACTTTAAAGACTATAACGGTTCAGATGTATACCAAATCAAACTGACTGATGAGATTTTAAACGCAAGTGATGCGATTACTTATACAGTAAAACCTAAATTAAATCTGGTTGATTTAACTGAAGAAGCTTCAGACCATCAGTAAATAGAACTAAACGGAGAAGCACATAGAGAAGCTGCTCCGTTTTTTCTATATCCATATGGTATTATCAATTCGATTATAACTTTTAATGGTATTAAGGGGCTGATACATATGTGTACGAGCTTTACCTTTACTTCACAATACGACACAACTTACTTAGCACGGACCATGGACTTTGCGTTTGAACTGAAAGCTTTTCCTAAAGTTATCCCAAGAAACTATCAGTGGGAAACAACTTATGGACAAACCTTCACTTTTGACTATGGTTTTGTAGGCAGTGCGATGAAAATAGACGATGTGATGTTCGCAGATGGCATCAATGAAAAAGGTCTTTCTATCGCAATTTTAAACAACAATGACTTTGCGACATATAAGCCTGCACCCGCTTCACATCATATTAATTTAGGTCCAGAATCATTCATTATGTGGCTTTTAGGTACGAACGCATCTATTTCACATTTAAAAGAAACGATTGGTAATGTGAGGTTGATTGATGAACAAAACCCTGTACTTGGTAAAACACCTGCCTTTCATTTCATCGTCACTGATCAAACAGGTCAAAGTATTGTTCTTGTGCCAAATGGTGGTAAACTGATTTTGAAAGATAATCCGGTACAAGTTCTGACTAATCACCCTGACTTAGAATGGCACTATCAGAATTTACAACAGTACATAGCTTTTAATACTGATTCATCAGCATCCATCACACTTGGTGATAAACAAGTAGATCCAATTCATGTCGAAACAAATACTGAAATATTGCCTGGAGGTTATACCTCGCCAGCACGTTTCGTTAAAACTGCTTATTTCCGTCAAATGATTGAAGATGCTGAAGACGACACGATGCGCTTAAATAACCTATTCAAATTATTAGACATTGTCAGTATTCCGAGAGGCATCGTACTCCACGAAGGGCAGCCTCATTATACGCAATATCAATGTATACTCGATTGCGAACACTTAACGTATTATTATAAAGACTATAACAGCTCAGATATTTATACGATTCAACTGACAGACGTCTTACTAGATTCAAAAGAAGAGAAAACATATGAAATTAAGCCACAATTAAATTTAAAAGATATCACCCTGTCACAACACGATTCACACCATGATGAAGGAGTAGATTAATATGTATGATGAACAATTTAAAAAAGAGTATCAAGCTGCTGTATGTGCTTATACTAAAAAGTTTAAAGAAGCTCCTAGTAGAATGCTTTTACGGGGTATGCCTGCTGAAGATGCTTTGGAACTTATGAAAGACTGTGTGAAAGATAACGAACCATTGGAAAAGTTTTATTTAGATAATCACTACTTGAGTTAAGTACGTTCGTGTATTCACTCAACGGATAAAATGAATATATACGACACCTCTGAATCAACTACAAAGGAATGAAAAACTATGTATGATGACAAATTGATTGATGCCTATGAAGCTGCTGAAAAAGCTTATGAGAAAAAATTTGGAGAACCACCAGGCAGAATGTTTTTGAGACAAATGACACTTGAAGAATCATTAGAACGTATTGAACAATGTATCAAAGATAACGAACCATTAGAGAAGTTTTATCTTGATCATAGATATATCACTTAAACAATAAAAGAAATGACTCAACTAAGTATCTAATACACTGATTTCTAAAATAAAAGCGGAACCGTTCAATTAACTGAACAGTTCCGCTTCATTGTTTCTATAAAGCTACTTAGATTACGCCTAGTTCTTTACCTACTTTTTTATACGCCTCAAGTGCTTCATCTAACATTTCTTTAGTATGTGCAGCTGTAGGCATATTACGTACACGTCCTGTACCACGTGGTACTGTTGGGAAGACGATAGATTTCACATAAACTCCTTCGTCTTTTAGACGTTTACTGAATTCTTGTGTTTGTTTTTCATCACCAATAATTACAGGTGTGATTGGTGTTTCTGATTCACCAATATCATAACCTAGTTCTTTTAAGCCGTCTTTAAGATAATTCGCATTTTCCCAAAGTTTGTCATGCAGTTCTGTAGAATCCATAAGTTTACGTACAGCGGCAGTAATCGCTGCTGAAGATTCTGGTGTTAAAGATGTTGAGAATAAGAATGGACGTGATTGTACTTTCAACCAGTCGATTAACTCTTGTGTCCCAGCGACATAACCGCCGACCACACCAATTGCTTTAGATAATGTACCGATGTGGAAATCGATTTTATCTTGTAAACCGAAGTGTTTTACTGTGCCAGCACCTTTACCCATAACACCTGATCCGTGCGCATCATCGACATAAGTGATTAAGTCAAACTCTTCCGCAATCTCAACGATTTCAGGTAACTTCGCTACATCACCATCCATACTGAACACACCATCAGTGATATACATCACTTTATTGTATTGACCTGATTCCACAGCTTCTTTCGCTTTTTGACGTAAGTCGTCCATATCTGAATGATTTACGCGAATAATTTTAGCTTTAGATAAGCGGCAACCATCGATAATAGAGGCATGGTTTAACTCATCTGAAAGAATCGCATCATTTTTATTCATAACCGCAGAAATCGCTGCCATATTACAATTAAAACCAGATTGATATGCAATCGCTGCTTCTGTTCCTTTAAATTCAGCTAATGTGTTTTCTAAAGTTTCATGAACATCTAGTGTACCGTTGATTGTACGTACTGCACCTGCACCGACACCATAATGATCGATTGCTTCTTTCGCAACTTTTTTCAAGTCTTCGTCTGTTGCTAAACCTAAGTAATTGTTTGAAGAAAGATTGATATACTTTTCGCCGTTGATTGTAATTTCCGGTCCATTTGCCCCTTCGACAATATCAATCTCGTTGTATAATCCATTATCCTTTAAATATTGAATGTTTTCGTCTAAAAAACCATGTAATGATTGAACCATTGGTTGATTATCCCCCTTGTGTTAGATTACATATATCATAACGTATTTTATTATAATAGAAAAGTTAACACTGATTAGTTATTTTGAAAAAACAAAATTTTGTATATTAAAAGGTCGAAATGACGCGTTATTTTAACATGAACGTTTTAAGTTTATTCTGTGGAACGCGTGCTATAATAAGGACATCTATATTAATTACAGAAGAGGTGAATACCATGTTGAATTGGTATCAACTTGCGCACGATAAAGAAAAAACTATGATTCAACTCAGAAGACATCTCCATCAATATCCTGAGTTATCATTTGAAGAACATAACACCCACGACTATATCGTTAATCAGCTCGAACAATTAGACTGTACGATTCGTAGACCTGTAGGAAAAAACGGTATTGTCGCAACATTTAAAGGCCAAGGCGAAGGCCCGACAGTCGCCTTACGTGCTGACTTCGATGCCCTTCCAATTACTGAACTGAACGACAAACCTTATCGTTCTAAAAATGAAGGGTGTATGCATGCGTGTGGTCACGATGGCCATACTGCGATTCTCTTAGGCGTTGCTCAAATTATTAATGAACATTTAGCACATTTAAAAGGCAACGTCGTATTAATCTTTCAATATGGTGAAGAAATTGTTCCTGGCGGTGCCCAACAAATGATTGATGACGGTGCTTTAGAAGGTGTAGACAGTGTTTACGGCAACCACCTATGGAGTGGTTATCCCACAGGCATCATTTATTCACGTCCAGGCGCCATGATGGCTTCACCTGATGAATTTACCGTTACCATTCAAGGTCAAGGCGGTCACGGTGCTAAACCGCATGAAACGATTGACCCGATTGTGATATTAGCTGAATTTATTCTAAGCGCACAAAAAATCGTTTCACGTACGGTCGATCCGATTAAACAAGCTGTAGTTACTTTCGGAATGATTCAAGCCGGTTCATCAGATAGTGTGATCCCCGACTCTGCGATGTGTCGAGGTACAGTGCGCACATTTGATTCTGAGCTCCAAACACATATCATGAATAAACTTGATAAGCTTCTACAAGGGCTTGCGCTTGCGAATGATATTGAATACACAATGGATTATGAACGTGGCTATGTCCCTGTGCATAATAATGAACAAGCTTATGAAACAGTTAAGCAAGCCGCTCATGATATGAATTTACGCTTTACTGAAGCAGATATGATGATGGTGGGCGAAGATTTCTCAGCTTATCAACGTGTGAGACCTGGCGCTTTCTTTCTAACAGGATGTGGTAATGCGCAAAAAGGTACAGACTACCCTCACCATAACCCTTACTTTGATATTGATGAAGCTGCATTGAAATACGCAGCTGCCGAGTTCTTAAAAATATTAGAATTAGAAAATGTTTTATCTTCTGAACGTCTTTAAATCAAAACAAAAATGCGTACACATGTAGAAATGATGTGTACGCATTTTTTATGTTAAACAACACACGACTAGAGCGTATCAATAGAAAAATATGTAAAAAAAGAGCCCCTCACAAGAGGAGCTCTCTATTAAAAATCAACTTAAGTTAAGTCGAAATTATGCTTGGATTTCAGTAACAACGCCTGATCCTACAGTACGTCCACCTTCACGGATAGAGAAACGAGTACCGTCTTCAATCGCGATTGGAGCGATTAATTCAACAGTCATTTCTACGTTATCGCCAGGCATAACCATTTCAGTACCTTCTGGTAAGTGAACAACGCCAGTTACGTCAGTAGTACGGAAGTAGAATTGTGGGCGGTAGTTAGTGAAGAATGGAGTATGACGTCCACCTTCTTCTTTAGATAAAACGTAAACATCAGCTTTGAATTTTGTGTGTGGAGTAATAGAGCCAGGAGCTGCTAATACTTGTCCACGTTGTACGTCTTCACGTGCAACACCACGTAATAAAGCACCGATGTTGTCACCAGCTTCAGCGTAGTCTAATAATTTACGGAACATTTCTACACCTGTAACTGTTGTTTTCTTGCTTTCTTCAGTGATACCGATGATTTCAACTTCTTCACCGACTTTGATTTGACCACGTTCAACACGGCCTGTTGCTACAGTACCACGACCAGTGATTGAGAATACGTCCTCAACTGGCATCATGAATGGTTTATCAGAGTCACGTTCTGGAGTTGGGATGTAGTCATCTACAGCTTGCATTAAGTCTAAGATTTTTTGTTCGTATTCTGGGTCGCCTTCTAAAGCTTTTAATGCAGAACCAACGATAACTGGTACATCGTCACCAGGGAAGTCGTATTCAGATAATAAGTCACGAACTTCCATTTCAACTAATTCTAATAATTCTTCGTCGTCAACCATGTCAGCTTTGTTTAAGAATACAACTAAAGCTGGTACACCAACGTTACGTGATAATAAGATGTGTTCACGAGTTTGTGGCATTGGACCATCTGCAGCAGATACTACTAAGATACCGCCGTCCATTTGAGCAGCACCAGTGATCATGTTTTTAACATAGTCAGCGTGTCCTGGGCAGTCAACGTGAGCATAGTGACGTTTGTCAGTTTGATACTCGATGTGTGAAGTATTGATTGTAATACCACGTTCTTTTTCTTCTGGAGCGTTGTCAATCATGTCGTATGATTGTGCTACAGTGTCACCATTTTTTGCTAATACAGTTGCGATTGCAGCTGTTAATGTTGTTTTACCATGGTCAACGTGACCGATAGTACCAATATTGGCATGTTCTTTTGAGCGATCGAATTTTTCTTTAGCCATTATGAAATCTCTCCTCTTCTTGTTAAAAAGTTATTTAAATTATCTCTCATGATAGTTTCTCACCATCATGAGAGCTTTATTGTTAAGTTGTATAAAGGACTAATTCCTTTATAAAGCATTTTCCGCAAAAAATCAATTCAGGAGACCTGTCAAGTCAGTTCTTGTGCAAGTTCCTAAAGGGAATTTAATTATTCACCTTTATTTTTCTTGATGATTTCTTCAGAAATTGATTTAGGTACTTCTTCATAGTGATCGAAGTACATAGTGTAAGTACCGCGACCTTGAGTGTTAGAACGTAATGAAGTTGCGTAACCGAACATTTCTGAAAGTGGTACGAATGCACGAACCATTTGAGCGTTACCACGAGGTTCCATACCATCAACACGTCCACGACGAGCTGTTACGTCACCCATGATGTCACCCATGTATTCTTCAGGCATTAAGATTTCAACTTTCATCATTGGTTCTAAGATTACTGGATCTGCAACTTTAGCAGCTTCTTTAAGTGCTAATGAAGCAGCGATTTTGAAGGCCATTTCAGATGAATCGACATCATGGTAAGAACCATCGTAAAGTTTAGCTTTAACGTCGATTAATGGATAACCAGCTAATACACCGTTTTCCATAGCATCTTTAAGACCAGCTTCAACTGATGGAATGTATTCACGTGGAACTACACCACCAACGATAGCGTTTTCGAATTCGAATCCTGCGCCAACTTCGTTTGGTGTGAATTCAATGTGAACATCACCGTATTGACCACGACCACCAGATTGACGAGAGAATTTACCTTGAACTTTAGCTGGTGTTTTGAATGTTTCACGGTATGAAACCATTGGCGCACCAACGTTAGCTTCAACGTTAAATTCTTTTTTCATACGGTCTACAAGAATGTCTAAGTGAAGCTCACCCATACCGCCGATGATAACTTGTCCAGTTTCTTCATCAGTGTGTGCATGGAATGTTGGGTCTTCTTCTTGTAATTTAACTAAAGCTTGAGTCATTTTATCTTGGTCAGCTTTAGATTTTGGTTCTACTGACAAGTGAATAACAGGTTCTGGGAATTCCATTGATTCCAAGATAATGTCATTTTTCTCACCACATAAAGTGTCACCAGTACCAGTTTCTTTAAGACCTACCGCAGCTGCGATATCGCCTGAGTAAACTGTGCTGATTTCTTTACGAGTGTTCGCGTGCATTTGTAGTAAACGACCTACACGTTCACGTTTGTCTTTAGTAGAGTTTTTCACGTATGAACCAGAGTTCATAGTACCTGAGTACACACGGAAGAATGTTAATTTACCAACGTAAGGGTCAGTCATAACTTTGAATGCTAATGCAGCGAATTCTGCATCATCATCTGCTCTAGCAACGATTTCTTCATCAGGATTGCTAGCACGGTGACCAATGATTGGTTTAACATCTAATGGTGATGGTAGGTAGTCAATTACAGCGTCAAGCATTAATTGAACACCTTTGTTTTTGAATGCAGTACCGCAAAGTACTGGGTAGAATTCGATATCTAAAGTAGCTTGACGGATTGCTGCTTTCAATTCGTCAACTGAAATTTCTTCACCTTCAAGATATTTTTCCATTAAGTCTTCGTTAACTTCTGCAACTGATTCGATTAATGTTTCGCGAGCTTCAGCTGCTTTCGCTTTGTAGTCTTCTGGAATTTCGATTTCTACGACTTCTTCACCGAATTCACCATTGTATTGGAAACATTTCATTGTAACTAAGTCAATGATTGCTTCGAATTCGTCTTCAGCACCGATTGGTAATTGAACAGCTTGAGCGTTTGCATCCAAACGATCATGTAAAGTGCTTACTGCGTATTCGAAGTTCGCACCGATTTTGTCCATTTTGTTTACGAATACGATACGAGGAACTCCATAAGTTGTAGCTTGACGCCAAACTGTTTCAGTTTGTGGTTCAACACCTGATTGAGCATCAAGTACTGTAACCGCACCGTCAAGTACACGTAATGAACGTTCAACCTCAACTGTGAAGTCTACGTGTCCTGGTGTATCGATAATGTTGACACGGTAATCATGCCATTGTGCAGTTGTTGCTGCTGATGTGATTGTGATACCACGGTCTTGTTCTTGTTCCATCCAGTCCATTTGTGCCCCACCATCGTGAGTTTCACCAATTTTGTGGATACGACCTGTGTAAAACAAGATACGTTCAGTTGTAGTTGTTTTACCAGCGTCAATGTGGGCCATGATACCAATGTTACGAGTTTTTTCCAAAGAAAAGTCTCTAGCCATTGTATTTTTTCTCCTTCCAGTAATTACTTGAGTAAATACTTTGAATATGGCGATGCCCTAAGCATGCCTTGGAATATACCATTTGAACACGCTCAGGGTTAAACCTTGAATCTTACCAGCGGTAATGAGCGAATGCTTTGTTCGCTTCAGCCATTTTGTGTACATCTTCACGTTTCTTAACTGCGCCACCTGTATTGTTAGCTGCATCTAAGATTTCGTTAGCTAAACGTTCTTCCATAGTTTTTTCACCACGAAGACGTGAATAGTTAACTAACCAACGTAAACCTAAAGTCGTACGACGCTCTGGACGTACTTCTACAGGTACTTGATAGTTAGAGCCACCTACACGGCGTGCTTTAACTTCTAATACTGGCATGATATTGTTAATTGCTTCATCGAATACTTCCATTGCATCACGACCACTGCGTTCTTGTACAAGGTCAAATGCTGAATAAAGAATTCTTTGAGCTGTTCCGCGCTTACCATCTAACATGATTTTGTTAATCAATTTAGTCACTAACTTAGAGTTGTGAATTGGATCTGGTAAGACGTCTCTTTTTAGTACTGATCCTTTACGAGGCATAATCAGAGTCCTCCCTTCATATTATAGTATAATCTCAAAATTTATCTCGAAAATTTACGTAATCTTAAACTTATTTTTTAGGACGTTTTGTACCGTATAATGAACGGCTTTGCATACGACCTTCTACACCTGAAGTATCAAGTGCACCACGAACGATATGGTAACGCACACCAGGTAAGTCTTTTACACGACCTCCACGTACAAGTACAACACTGTGTTCTTGTAAGTTATGGCCGATACCAGGGATATATGCGTTTACTTCGATGTTGTTTGATAAACGAACACGAGCATATTTACGTAACGCTGAGTTAGGTTTTTTAGGTGTCATTGTACCAACACGAGTACATACGCCACGTTTTTGTGGTGAGTTCAAGTCAGTAAATTGTTTTCTCATACTGTTAAAACCTTTGTTCAAAGCTGGTGAATCTGATTTCTTAGCTTTGCTTTTTCTTGGTTTACGTACTAATTGGTTAATAGTAGGCATTTAAGATGTCCTCCTCTCCTGTTTTATAATCCCACACATCCAGGTGGTTCATTTTTAGGTTAAATAAAATTTAGTAAGCGCAATTACTTACTAATTCTCATTTCAATAGAGCAACGACTGCTGCATCTACGTTGATACCTGCATATTCTCCTAAAGCTTTTTTACTTTCGAAAAATGAAACAGGAATATCGCTATGATTGATCTTACTTAACACGTCTGACAGCAAATAAACTTCAACGTCTTGAGCAATAATCAATGATGTAACTTGGTTCTTCTTGAGTGCTTTGAGCGTCTCTTTCAAACCAACAACCTTATGGTGTTTGTTTAAGCGTGCAACTTTTTCATTAGACATTGATTATCCTCCAAAGTTCTGCTTGCATCAACATTTTTAATAGTAACACTTTCCATAGGTTGCGTCAACACAATTATTTAATATAATGCTGACTTTTTTAATGATAACAAATTCGGTGAAAATTTCAACAGATATCCTTAATCCTCTCTGTATTTCAAAGAATAGAAAAGCCAATACCGGCTTTCTAATTCAGAAAGTGGTATTGGCTGATTTATAATCTAAAGTTTATTATTGCGGTGTATTTGTATCCGCTGCAAGTTCCTCAACTGCTTCTTTCACTTGAGGGTCGATATGTTTTTCGTATTTAGCTTCGCTATAACGTCTCATACCTGTACCTGCAGGAATCAATTTACCGATAATAACGTTCTCTTTAAGACCAAGTAAGTCATCGCGTTTACCTTTGATGGCTGCATCTGTAAGGACACGAGTTGTTTCTTGGAATGATGCTGCTGATAAGAAGCTTTCTGTTTCAAGAGACGCTTTCGTAATACCAAGCAATACTGGTTTTGCAGTTGCTGGACGTTTGCGGTCTTTGAATGCTTCTCTGTTTGCATCTGTAAAGTTGTGGATGTCTACTAATGAACCTGGTAATAGTTTTGTATCACCAGCTTCAATGATACGTACTTTACGTAACATTTGACGAACCATAACCTCAACGTGTTTATCGTCGATTTCTACACCTTGCATACGGTAAACTTTTTGAACTTCTTTAAGCAAGTAGCTTTCTGTCGCATTTAAGCCTGCTACTGATAAGTAGTTCTTAGGTTCGATAGAACCTTCAGTTAAGACTTCACCGCGTTCAACGTGTTGGCCTTTTTCAACTTTAAGACGTGAAGTACCTGAAGCAAGATAAGATCTTGTTTCGTTAGCACCTTTGATCACGATTTCTTGTTGACGGTCTTTCGCAAGTTTGATGTCTTCGACTGTACCTTCAATGTCAGTAATAACTGCTTGACCTTTAGGGTTACGTGCTTCGAAGATCTCTTGGATACGTGGAAGACCTTGAGTGATATCGCTTCCGGCTACCCCACCTGTATGGAAGGTACGCATTGTAAGCTGTGTACCTGGTTCACCGATAGATTGTGCTGCGATTGTACCAACCGCTTCACCCACTTCAACTTTTTCACCAGTCGCAAGGTTTTTACCGTAACATTTTTCACATACACCATGACGTGTATTACATGTAAATGCTGAACGGATGTACATTTGTTCAATGCCTGCATCAGTGATGCGTTTTGCGATTTCTGGTGTAATCAATTGATCTGGTTTCACAAGAACTTCATCAGTTTCTGGATGACGTACCGTTTCTTTAGAGTAACGGCCTTCAATACGTTCGATGAATGGTTCGATCATTTCTGTACCTTCTTTGATGTCAGATACAAGTAGACCACGGTCAGTTCCGCAATCTTCTTCACGAACGATAACATCTTGCGCAACGTCAACAAGACGACGAGTAAGGTAACCTGAATCGGCAGTTTTAAGTGCTGTATCGGCAAGACCTTTACGCGCACCGTGAGTAGAGATGAAGTACTCTAACACTGTTAAACCTTCACGGAATGAAGATGTGATTGGTAACTCGATGATTTTACCAGATGGTGCGGCCATCAGACCACGCATACCAGCTAACTGAGTAAAGTTAGATGCGTTACCACGGGCACCAGAGTCACTCATCATGAAGATTGGGTTCGTTTTTTCTAGGGATTTCATCAATTTACCTTGAATTTCATCCTTAGCATCTGTCCAAATTTCAACGACAGCATTGTAACGTTCTTCTTCAGTGATTAAACCACGGTTATATTGTTTTTGAACACGTTCAACTAATTTTTCGTGTTCATCTAAGATTTCTTGTTTATCAGGTAATACCACGATGTCAGATACACCAACAGTGATACCTGCTTTAGAAGAGTATTTGAAACCTAAGTCTTTCATACGGTCAAGCATCATTGATGTATCAGTAATGCTGAAGCGATTGAACACTTCTGCAATGATATTTCCTAAGAATTTTTTGTTGAATGGTTCAACAAGTTCTTGGTCTTCAAAGTATGCTTTTAAGCCGCCTTCGCCTAATTCGCTTGCGCTGACGAAGTATTTATCAGGTGTTTTATCTTCTAAGTTTGTTTGAGACGGTTCATTAATATAAGCAAATGAATCCGGAATGATTTCGTTAAAGATTACTTTACCGACAGTTGTCGTCAAGATCTTACGATTTTGTTCTTCAGTGAATGTAGGGTTATTGAATGAACCTGCATGTACACCAATACGTGTATGCAAGTGTACATAACCATTTTGGTATGCTTTCAATACTTCATTTGCATCGTTAAAGATTGCACCTGTATTCACTGCATCTTTACGTTCTAAAGTAAGGTAATAGTTACCAAGTACCATATCTTGTGATGGTGTAACAACTGGTTTACCATCTTTAGGGTTCAAGATGTTTTGAGCTGCAAGCATTAACATACGTGCTTCTGCTTGTGCTTCTTTAGATAAAGGTACGTGAACGGCCATTTGGTCACCATCGAAGTCAGCGTTATAAGCTGTTGTTACCAATGGATGTAAACGAATCGCACGGCCTTCAACTAATGTTGGTTCGAACGCTTGGATACCTAGTCTGTGCAATGTTGGAGCACGGTTAAGGAGTACTGGGTGTTCTTTGATAACGTCTTCTAAAACATCCCATACTTCATCTTCCATACGTTCAATTTTGCTTTTCGCATTTTTGATGTTTGTCGCAATTTCGCGTTGAACTAATTCTTTCATTACGAAAGGTTTGAATAATTCTAACGCCATTTCTTTAGGTAGACCACATTGATACATTTTAAGTCCTGGACCTACTGCGATAACAGAACGACCAGAGTAGTCAACACGTTTACCTAATAAGTTTTGACGGAAACGACCTTGTTTACCTTTCAACATATGTGAAAGTGATTTTAATGGACGGTTACCTGGACCAGTTACTGGACGGCCACGACGACCATTATCGATTAATGCGTCTACTGCTTCTTGCAACATACGTTTTTCGTTTTGAACGATAATACCAGGCGCACCTAAGTCTAATAAACGTTTCAAACGGTTATTACGGTTGATAACACGACGGTATAAGTCGTTCAAGTCACTTGTCGCAAAACGTCCGCCGTCTAATTGAACCATTGGACGGATTTCTGGTGGGATAATTGGAAGTACATCCAAAATCATCCATGAAGGTTCGTTACCAGAGTTTCTGAATGATTCAACAACTTCTAAACGTTTGATTGCACGAGTCAATCTTTGTCCAGTTGCTGATTCTAATTCAGTACGTAAGTCTTTCAACTCTTCATCTAAGTCAATTTCAGATAATAGGTCTTTAATACCTTCAGCACCCATTTTCGCTACGAATTGACCAGGGAATTTATCATAATAGTCTCTGAATTCTGCTTCAGAAAGTAATGATTTTTTCTCAAGACCTGTTGGGCCTGGATCAACCACAACATATGAAGCGAAGTAGATAACTTCTTCAAGTGATCTTGGAGACATATCTAATAGTAGACCCATACGACTTGGGATACCTTTGAAGTACCAAATGTGTGAAACTGGTGCCGCAAGTTCAATGTGGCCCATTCTTTCACGACGTACTTTTGATTTCGTTACTTCAACGCCGCAACGGTCACAAACCATGCCTTTATAACGTACACGTTTGTACTTACCGCAACTACATTCCCAGTCTTTTGTAGGTCCGAAAATTCTTTCACAGAATAAACCATCTTTTTCAGGTTTTAAAGTACGATAGTTGATTGTTTCAGGTTTCTTAACTTCACCGTATGACCATGAACGAATCTTTTCAGGTGAAGCAAGGCCGATTTTCATATAATGGAAATTATTTACATCAATCAAGGAGCCTACCTCCTTCAATTTAGATTAGCTGTGCTATTTGATTGATAAATGATCAATAAATTGAAAAATATTAAAGGTGCATAAAGGCAATGCAGTACATTGCCTAATGCAGCCTTACAATATTTGAATTTTTAACATTACGCTATTTGCTTATTGAACACCGAAATGAATTAGTCAGTTGTTTCTTTTTGTGATTCAGGAATTGAAGATTGTTGGATGTTTACTTTATGATCGTGCACATCGTCTTCATCCATATCTGACATTTCAATTTCTTTATCATTTTCATCCATGACTTTAACATCAAGACCTAAACTTTGTAATTCTTTCATCAATACGCGGAATGATTCCGGAACACTTGGTCTAGAGATGTTTTCACCTTTAACGATCGCTTCATAAGTTTTTACACGACCTACAGTGTCATCAGATTTATAAGTTAGGATTTCTTGCAATGTGTATGCAGCACCATAAGCTTCAAGTGCCCATACCTCCATCTCACCGAAACGTTGTCCACCGAATTGTGCTTTACCACCAAGTGGTTGTTGTGTAACAAGTGAGTATGGTCCAGTTGAACGCGCATGTAATTTGTCGTCAACCATGTGTGCAAGTTTCAACATGTACATTACACCAACAGAGATACGGTTATCGAATGGTTCACCTGTACGTCCATCATATAATACAGTTTTACCATCTCTTGCCATACCTGCTTCTTCGATCGTAGACCATACATCATCATCGTTGGCACCATCGAATACTGGTGAAGCTACATGGATTCCTAAGTTTTTAGCTGCCATACCTAAGTGTAATTCAAGTACTTGTCCGATGTTCATACGTGATGGTACACCTAGTGGGTTTAACATGATATCGATTGGTGTGCCGTCTGGTAAGTAAGGCATATCTTCTTCAGGAACAATCTTAGAGATAACCCCTTTGTTACCGTGACGACCGCACATTTTATCCCCAACGTGGATTTTACGTTTTTGAACGATGTAAACACGTACTAATTGGTTTACACCTGGAGATAATGAATCATCGCCATCTTCACGATTGAAGACTTTGACATCTAGTACGATACCGCCTGCACCATGTGGTACACGTAATGACGTATCACGAACTTCACGTGCTTTTTCACCGAAGATTGCGTGTAATAAACGTTCCTCAGCAGTTAATTCAGTTACACCTTTAGGTGTTACTTTACCAACTAAGATGTCGCCATCTTTCACTTCTGCACCTACATAAACGATACCGCGTTCATCTAAGTTTTTAAGTGCGCTTTCAGCAACGTTAGGAATGTCACGTGTAATTTCTTCAGGTCCAAGTTTTGTATCACGTGCTTCAGATTCATATTCTTCAATATGAATAGAAGTATAAACGTCATCTTTAACAAGACGTTCACTCATGATAACAGCATCCTCATAGTTATAACCGTCCCAAGTCATGAATCCGACTACTACGTTACGTCCAAGTGCCATCTCACCAAGTTCCATTGAAGGACCATCTGCTAAGATTTCACCTTGAGATACAACGTCGCCGACTTTAACAATTGGGCGTTGGTTGTAACAAGTACCTGAGTTAGAACGTTTAAATTTAGCTAATCTATACGCATCTACTTCGCCTTCGTATTCTTGACCATCTTCTTCAATAATACGACGTACTTTAATTTCATTAGATTCTACATGTTCTACACGACCAAAATGCTTGTTGATTACAGCAGCACCTGAGTCACGTGCAGCCACATGTTCCATACCTGTACCTACGAATGGAGATTCAGGGTTCATCAATGGTACTGCTTGACGTTGCATGTTCGCACCCATTAACGCACGGTTAGAGTCATCGTTTTCTAAGAATGGGATACATGCTGTCGCTGCAGATACAACTTGTTTAGGAGAAACGTCCATATAGTCCATTTTCTCTCTATCCATAGTTGTGTTGTTACCACGGAAACGACAAACGATTTCTTCGTCTAAGAAACGACCTTCGTCATCTAAACGTGAGTTCGCTTGCGCAACAACATAGCTGTCTTCTTCGTCTGCAGTAAGGTAATCGATTTGATCTGTTACCGCATTTTTCTCATGGTCAACTTTACGATATGGTGTTTCAATGAAACCAAATTCATTAACACGCGCATAACTTGATAATGAGTTGATTAAACCGATGTTCGGACCCTCTGGTGTCTCGATTGGACACATACGGCCATAGTGAGAGTAATGCACGTCACGTACTTCCATTTGTGCACGTTCACGTGTTAAACCACCAGGTCCAAGTGCAGATAGACGACGTTTATGTGTCAACTCTGCTAATGGGTTCGCTTGGTCCATGAATTGTGATAATTGAGAGCTACCAAAGAATTCTTTGATAGATGCAATCACTGGACGAATGTTGATAAGTTGTTGTGGTGTAATAGAATCTGTATCTTGAATAGACATTCTTTCACGAACGACACGTTCCATTCTTGATAAACCGATTCTGAATTGGTTTTGAAGTAATTCGCCTACTGAACGTAAACGACGGTTACCTAAGTGGTCAATATCATCTGTTTGACCTACACCATACAATAAGTTGAAGAAGTAAGACATTGACGCAACAATGTCAGCTGGTGTAATACATTTCACTTCTGAATCAGGGAATGCATTACCGATAACTGTTGTTGTACGGCCTTCTTCATCATTTGGTACATAAATTTTAATTGATTGTGTTTCAACAGGTTCGTTTACGATGCTGTCATCTAACTCATCCACTTCGATGTTTGCGTTAGATTCTAAAACATCCATAATTTCGTCTAGTTTACGACGGTCTAAAACTGTGCCTTCTTCAGCAACAATTTCACCTGTTTCAGTATTAACAATCGGTTCAGTCAATTTTTGGTTGAATAAACGATGTTTCAAATGAAGTTTTTTGTTCATTTTATAGCGACCAACACTTGCTAAGTCATAACGTTTCGGATCGAAGAAACGAGAGTAAAGCAAGCTTTTCGCGTTTTCTACTGTAGGTGGTTCGCCAGGGCGTAAACGTTCATAAATTTCTAATAGTGCTTGATCTGTATTTTCAGTACCATCTTTTTCTAAAGTGTTACGTAGGTATTCGTTGTCACCTAATAAATCAATAATTGATTGATCAGTTGAATAACCTAAAGCACGTAATAATACAGTTAATGGTAATTTTCTTGTTCTATCGATACGAACATAAACGATGTCTTTCGCATCAGTTTCGAATTCTAACCAAGCACCACGGTTAGGAATTACTGTCGCATCATAGTTTTCACGACCATTTTTATCGATTTTTTCATTGAAGTATACGGATGGAGAACGAACTAATTGTGATACAATAACACGCTCAGCACCATTGATCACGAAAGTACCTGTATCAGTCATTAATGGGAAATCACCCATGAAGACTTCTTGGTCTTTCACTTCTCCTGTTTCTTTGTTAATAAGACGCACTTTGACACGAAGAGGTGCAGCATAAGTTGCGTCGCGGTTCTTAGATTCCTCTAAATCGTATTTCGGTTCACCCAATCTATAATCTACAAATTCTAAAGAAAGGTTGCCTGTGAAGTCTTCGATTGGAGAAATGTCACGGAACATTTCTAATAAGCCTTCTTTTAAGAACCATTCATAAGATTTAGTTTGAATTTCAATAAGGTTTGGTAATTCTAAAACCTCAGAAATTCTCGCGTAATTTCTACGTTTACGATGTCTTCCATATTGGACAAATTTACCTGCCAAACAGATTCACCCCTCAAAAATTGTTCGAATGTCTCTTACATATTAAAATAAACAAAACGGTAACAAGACAAAAAGAAAACGGCAGCACACCCGATGACACCATTTTCTATTCTGCGTTATTAAAGATTTACTTTGTTATTTTATACGTAAAAGTACACACTTCTTGAACATAAATTTTTACATTCTATAACTATATCAGAAATTAATATGGTTGTCAATGGTTAACGCTTGCTTTTCAAAATGTAATACCCTTTCTCTTTGGTTAGGGTTTCTACATTACCAAAAACAGCTTCCATCTTCTTTTTCGTCGAAGGCATACCTTGCTTTTTCTGAATTACAACGTATAATTCACCTTCAGCTCTCAACTTCTCATGTGCGTCTTCTAAAATGCCATGAACCACTGACTTCCCTGCCCTGATTGGCGGGTTCGTCACGATCATGTCACAAGAATTATCCGGAACTTCAGCTAAACCATCACTCTCTTTTACAGTGACATTTTCAATATGGTTTTTCTCACTATTTTCTTTTGCTAAATCTAGTGCTCGGTGGTTCACATCCAACATAATAACATGGTGATGCGGAGATACTTTCGCAATCATCAAACCAATCGGTCCATAACCGCACCCCACATCAACAATCGTCTTCTTAGGTCCTGGTGGATGTTCTTTTAAAAACGTACGAACTAATAAATCTGAGCCAAAGTCTATTTTCCCTTTAGAAAATACACCTGCATCAGTCACTAGATTCAATTCATTTTGATGATAATGGTATTTAAATGTCTCTTTATGACTTTCAACTTTAGGATCTTTGTCATAATAATGACTCATGCTTACACCTCATTACTTTACATTAGAAGCTGTTCGAGTATACTCTTCCATTTCAACAAAGACAAGTCTACCCTTTACTTTAAGGATACACATTTCATCAGTCATTTGCTATAAATACCTTTCGTTCTATAATGAGTTGTACTCATTAGAAAAACCCCGTTAACTCAATAACGGGGTTTTCATTTCTCAAAGAATTCAGGCTGTGAAACTAAGTTTCACACATTAACAATGGTTATTAGCCTCGTTCTCTTTTCATTTAGTTATTGGCTGTGGCAATAGAATTATTTTAATTCTACAGTTGCGCCAACTTCTTCTAATGTTTCTTTAAGTTTTTCAGCTTCTTCTTTAGGTAAAGCTTCTTTGATTACTTTAGGAGCGTTGTCTACTAATTCTTTAGCGTCTTTCAATCCTAAACCAGTTGCGTCTTTAACAGCTTTAACAACTTTGATTTTAGATGAACCAGCTGAAGTTAACTCAACGTCAAATTCAGTTTTTTCTGCTGCTGCGTCTCCGCCGCCTGCTGCACCTGCTGCTGCTACTGGAGCTGCTGCAGTTACACCAAATTCTTCTTCGATTGCTTTTACTAAGTCATTTAATTCTAATACTGACATTTCTTTAATTGCTTCAATGATTTGTTCTTGATTAGCCATTATATATTTCCTCCATTTTTTAAATAATTAATTGTGTGTACTGATTATTCAGCACTTTCTTCTTCTTTAGATTCTCCAACTGCTTTAACCGCATAAGCGAAGTTGCGTACAGGAGCTTGTAATACAGAAAGTAACATAGAAACAAGACCGTCGTGTGATGGTAATGAACCAACAGTTTTAACTTCTTCTGCTGAGATAACGCTACCTTCCATTACGCCTGTTTTAATTTCTAAAGCTTCGTGATCTTTAGCAAATCCAGCGATAACTTTTGCAGGAGCAACTACATCATCAGTAGTTGTTGCAACAGCTGTTGGACCTGTTAAGAATTCGTCAAGACCTTCGATTCCCGCTTGTTCAGCAGCACGACGTAACATAGTGTTTTTGTAAACTTTGTACTCAACACCAGCTTCACGTAATTGTTTACGTAATTCTGTTACTTCTTCTACTGTTAAACCACGGTAATCTACGATTACTGTTGAAACAGAATTTTTAAGTTGATCAGCGATTTGTTCAACTAATTGTTTTTTCGCTTCAATAATTCCAGACATTTAGACACCTCCATACATATTTTGTTCGGTGCTTTTTTTGAGCTTTACCCAATAAAAAAAGCACTTTCACCCTACGGCAAAAAGTGCTTGAAAGTTTCATAGTTCACGTTCAAGTCAATTTTAGCCTCGGTAGGATCAAGTTTTAAGTTATCTCTAACTCCTACTGTCTTAGGTAAAATAATCACATTTATCAATATAACTGTTTCAATGTGATATGTCAATAAGTAATTAAAAAACTAGAGAAAATATTTTCAGCTGTCTCAGATATGAATCGATACGATTGGCACTTTGCAACTTTTACATTTTCTCTAGTTCTTAAATTTCATTTATATTATAGTTTGAAGTTTGAAGTATCTACTTTAACACCAGGACCCATTGTAGTTGAAACTGCAACAGACTTGAAGTAAGTACCTTTAGCTGAAGCTGGTTTAGCTTTTGCTAATACATCTTGGATAGTGTTGAAGTTATCAACTAAATCCTCAGTACTGAATGATACTTTACCGATTGAAGCGTGGACGATACCAGCTTTCTCAGCACGGTATTCTACTTTACCTGCTTTGATTTCTTCAACCGCTTTTTTAACATCCATAGTTACTGTGCCAGTTTTAGGGTTAGGCATTAAACCTTTAGGTCCTAATACACGACCTAATTTACCAACTTCGCCCATCATGTCCGGTGTAGCTACAACTACATCGAAGTCGAACCAGCCTTGTTGGATTTTGTTAGCGTATTCTGATTCGCCTACGTAATCAGCGCCAGCTGCTTCTGCTTCAGCAGCTTTGTCACCTTTCGCGAATACTAATACACGTTGTGTTTTACCAGTACCGTGTGGTAATACTACTGCACCACGGATTTGCTGGTCATTTTTACGAGTATCGATACCTAAACGGAATGCTACTTCTACAGAAGCGTCGAAGTTTGCAACGCTAGTTTCTTTAGCTAAGCTGATTGCTTCTTCAACAGCGTAATAAGTATTACGGTCAACTTTTTTAGCAGCATCTAGATACTTTTTACCTTTTTTAGCCATTTATATTTCCTCCTTTAGTGGTTTTAGCGGAATGTCCTCCCACATTACTTGCTTATGCAAGTTAAGAGCAGATGACCTTGTGAGCTGTTCGCAATTTTTATTCATTGGATTAACTTTACTGTCATCTGCCATGTTTGTTTCACGTTTCTGATTGTTATTCGTTTCGTTAGATGAGCAAACTCATCTTTACGCTATTATTCTACAGTGATACCCATACTACGAGCAGTACCTTCAACAATACGCATTGCTGCTTCGATGTCTGCTGCGTTTAAGTCAGGCATTTTAGTTTCAGCGATTTCACGTACTTGATCTTTAGTTACTGTAGCAACTTTGTTTTTGTTAGGTTCACCAGAACCTTTGTCAACGCCAGCTGCTTTTTTAAGTAGTACTGGAGCCGGTGGAGTTTTAGTGATGAATGTAAATGAGCGATCCTCATACACACTGATTTCTACCGGAATGATTAAACCTGCTTGTTCTTGTGTTCTCGCGTTGAATTCTTTACAGAATCCCATAATGTTCACACCTGCTTGACCTAATGCTGGACCAACTGGTGGTGCTGGGTTCGCTTTACCTGCAGGAATTTGCAATTTAACTACTTTTTCTACTTTTTTAGCCACGATGTGCACCTCCTTGATATCGTGATGTGGTCACAGGGCTCAATTTTGCCCTCCCACTCTTAAAACATTTCGTGACGAAATGGCCTCCTTCTTCCAAAGGACGACCATAGTATTATATCATTGAAAAATTGTAAAATCAACACCTATTCGAATTACAATTTTTCGATTTGATCAAACTCAACTTCAACCGGAGTTTCTCTGCCAAACATATCTACTAATACTGTAAGCTTGAATTTATCTGCTTCGATTTCTTGTACTTCACCGACTTGGTTGGCAAATGGGCCAGACTTGATACGAACTTGTTCTCCAACTTCGACTTCAACATCAATTGTTTTTTCTTTCATTCCCATTTGTTTTAAAATAAAGCGGACTTCATCCGGCAACAGCGGGTTAGGTTTTGATCCAGCACCTGCTGAACCGACAAATCCTGTTACACCTGGTGTATTACGTACTACATACCATGACTCATCTGTCATGACTAACTCTACCAAGACATAGCCAGGGAAAGTTTTTTTCGTGATTTTCTTCGCTTTACCGTCTTTAACTTGTGTTTCCTCTTCTTCAGGTATGACAACTCTGAAAATCTGTTCTGTCATATTCATTGATTCAACACGTTTTTCTAAATTTTTCTTAACTTTATTTTCATAGCCAGAGTAAGTATGCACGGCATACCAACGCTTTGCTCCAACTTCTTCAGACATGCTGTCACTCCTCATTAACTAATTAATTCTATTAATCTACCGATTCCCAAATCTAAGGCATAGAAGAAGATTAAGAAAAATAACACTGTAACAATTACAATTGTTGTGTATTTCACGAGTTCTTGACCAGTCGGCCAGCTCGTTTTCTCCATCTCAGATATAACGCCTTTGAAGAAACTCTCTTTTGGTGCTTTTGATTTTTTGTTTTTATCTTCAGCCATTGTCGTACCTCCAATTAATCAATAATTTCATCTTGGCCTTTAGCAATTACTTCGATTCCTTGTGTACTGTATGCGCATTGCACTTTTTGCAATACTTCTTTAACACGAGTCTTTCTGCAAGGTTGCTGTTCTTTGGTACGGTATAGTTTCTATTGCCGCAAATTTCACAGTTAAGCGGGACTTTCTTCATAATACCTTCACCTTACCTATATTAAATACTCACTAACTATACATAAGAAACCCTCAAATTGTCAAACGTCTAGTGAATTGTAAGTTGTATCTATAAGTGTAACGAAACGCAATTATGCATCCAATAATTCCTGCATTTTACGTAACTTCACTTTACTACGATGAAGGGCATTATAAACCGCCTTTTCACTTAAATCCATCGCTTGTGCTGTTTCACTTGGGGAATAATCATCCAATATATATTGTACTACTTCTCGCTCTAATTTGCTTAATTTCTTACAACAATTAAGCAGAATTTCCGAACGTTCTTTTAAAATGAGTTGTGCTTCGACAGATGGCAATTGCGTACGATAACTACACTCCGCTTCTTGAACAAGACAATCTTGTTGTAATCTCAGCCGCTTCTGTCTTCTGTAATAATCATATTTAGAAGTGCTGACTAAGCGATTGAAATAATGTTCAAACGGAATCGTTTCTATCGTTTTAAAATGATAAATATTTCTGCTGATTCTTAAGGAGATGTCTTGTATCAAGTCATCACAATCATGCGGTGCAATCGAAGGATGAATCAGCCGACTGCGTATAAACGGCTGCAACACTTCTAGTAATTGATGCATCGCGTGATCGTCATGCATTTGTGCAAGATGTATAAGAGAGACAATATCTTGAGGTATGGAAGTTTTCTGCATTACGGTAAGTTCGATCCTTTCATAAAAGTGAACTTATCATAGCGGAATGCTGATGAAATAAGCAATGTACAGAAATCTTATTTTTCTTGGTCGCCTCTTCTGATTTTTTCAAATTCTGATAATACTTCATCTGTGAGTTGGATACGTGTTCGAGGTTTATTATTATTGAACGTTTTCATTGATGACTCAACACTCGCTTCATTCAACTTAATGTTCTGCCACATTTCTCGAGACGAAATACGATAAGCACCCGTACCGAAGATAGCGTGCTGTTCACTCATATCACTCGTAACAACAGCAATATGGGTTGTATGTTTGTCATATAGCCCATATACAAATCGTTCTATAAAGCTGTCAGCTGTTTCATGTTCTTTTGTGAAAATCGTTCGTACCCCGTGGTAATAAAATTCACTTTCATTACCTTCTTGTTCATAAGCGTCAAACACACATATCACATCGTCTGCCACAGTTGCTTTATAGTTGCCGATAGCCAGCAACAACTTTTCTCTGGCTTCTTCTAAATTCTCTTTAGCCAATTCTGATAAAGCACGACTATGACCAATCATATTGTAACCGTCGATGATTAAATACCGATCCTTGTGCTTCATAGCTTATTCTCCAACCGGGTGACGTTTTCGATAAATTTCATACATCATTAAGCTTGCGGCAACAGATGCATTCAAACTGTTAATATGACCGACCATAGGGATTTTAATATAAAAATCACACTTCTCTTTAACAAGTCGGCTCATACCATGTCCTTCGTTACCGATAACAATGGCAAGTGGCATATCTGCACTCATTTGACGGTAATCTGTTGCGTTATCAGCTGCAGTCCCTGCAATCCAATAACCTTCTTCTTTTAACTTATCCATCGTTTGAGATAAGTTTGTTACACGTGTTACCGGAATGTGTTGAATCGCACCTGCAGACGCTTTAGCAACTGTTTGTGTTAAAGCAACAGAACGACGTTTCGGTATAATGACACCATCTACACCTGCTGCATCCGCAGTTCTTAAAATGGAACCTAGGTTGTGCGGGTCTTCTAGACCATCCAGTAACATTAATGTTGGTAAATGATCTTGTGCTTTAAGTTTCGCAAGCAAATCATCTAGCTCTACATATTCATATGGCGCAACCAATGCTGCGACACCTTGGTGCGGTGCTTCAGCTAATCCGTCTAATTTCGTTTTTGGGACGGTCTGCACAATCAATTTTTGCTTTTTTGCATTTTTTAAGATTTCATCAAGTTGTTGCTTTTTCACGCCATCTTGAATCAAAATCTTGTTGATGGGATGCCCAGAAGTAATTGCTTCTTTCACGGCATGTCTCCCTACAATTACTGAATCTTCCACATCCTCACTCCCTTTCTTCGACTTCAGTCACAATACGCTCAAGCAATGATTCCAATCGGTCTGATTGATGATCTAAATATAAGAAACCAATCACCGCTTCCAAACCAGAGCTTTTACGATACGTCTGAATGTCAGTATTTTTCGCTTTTGTATGGCTTTTCGCATTACGCCCTCTGCGCACAATTTCTAATTCTTCTTCTGTAAACCAATCCGACTGCATCAAACTTTCCAACGTAATAGCCTGGCTTTTCGCAGACACAAAACGTTTTGCTTGTTGATGCAGACGATTCGGTTTTGCACGCAATTTCAAAATGATATGCGTTCTGACATATTGATCTAAAACTGCATCCCCCATATATGCTAAAGATAATGGGTTCAGCAGTTTGATATTTTCTTGATTATCCACGTTTGAATCTCACGCCTTGCGGTGTATCTTCAAGGATAATATTTTGTGCTTTTAATTCATCACGGATTTCATCCGCACGTGCATAATCTTTATTTTTACGCGCTTGATTACGCTCTTCAATCAAGGCTTCAATGTCTTCATCTAACAATTCATCATGTTGTTTGCCTTTTAATGGAACTCCTAAAACGTCGCTGAAGATTTGGAATACTTCTTTAAAGCGTTCAATCACTTTTTTAGATGTTGTGTTTTCCATCACATATTTATTCGCAAGTTTCGCTAAATCATACCAAGTTGTAATCGCATTAGCAGTATTGAAGTCATCATCCATAACCGTTTCAAATTGTTTTAACAATGCATCAATTTGTTCAATATAATCTGATTGTTCTTCGATATCTGAAGCAATCGCTTCTCTTTCTTCAATCGCTTGATAACTATTACGGATACGTTCTAAACCAGCTTTCGCTGATTCGACTAATTCCATGTTGTAGTTGATTGGACTGCGGTAGTGTACGCTGATCATAAAGAAACGTAATACATCAGGGTCTACTTCTTTAATAATGTCATGTACAAGTACGAAGTTGCCTAATGACTTACTCATTTTTTCATTATTGATATTAATGAAACCATTATGCATCCAGTAATTCGCAAATGTTGCATGGTTATGCGCTTCTGATTGTGCAATTTCGTTTTCATGGTGTGGGAATTGTAAGTCACTGCCGCCTGCGTGGATATCAATCGTTTCACCTAATTCATGATATGCCATCACTGAGCACTCGATATGCCAGCCTGGACGTCCTTTGCCGAATGGGCTGTCCCAGCTGATTTCTCCAGGTTTCGCTTTTTTCCATAACGTGAAGTCTAATGCATCTTCTTTTTGTTCGCCTGATTCAATACGTGCACCGACTTTTAAATCATCAATAGATTGATGACTTAATTTACCATATCCTTCAAACTTACGCGTTCTGAAGTAAACATCGCCTTCACTTTCATAAGCATAACCTTGTTCTACTAGGTTTTGGATAAATGCGATGATATCATCCATATGGTTCATAACACGTGGATTAGATGTTGCTTTTTTGACATTCAACGCACCTGTATCTTCATAGAAAGCTTGAATGTAACGGTCAGCGATTTCTTGCACACTTTCATTCAACTCTTTTGAACGTTTGATTAATTTATCATCCACGTCCGTAAAGTTAGATACATAATTAACGTCATAACCTTTATATTCAAAATAACGACGTACAACATCATAGTTGATAGCTGGACGTGCATTACCGATATGAATATAGTTATAAACTGTTGGACCGCAGACATACATCTTAACCTTGCCTTCTTCTATCGGCTTAAACGGTTCTTTCTGTCTCGTCAATGTATTATATAATGTAATCATCTTGAATCTCTCCATTCTTCACTTGCTCTAGTTGCTTTTCTAATTGTTTCATTTGTTCGTAAATCGGGTCTGGTAAGTTGAGATGATCAAAGTTTTTACCGATACGTTTACCATGTTGTTTCACGATATGGCCAGGAATACCGACAACTGTGGAATAGCTTGGTACATTGGTTAATACAACTGAGTTCGCACCAATATTGACATTAGAGTCTACTTTGATATTTCCTAAAATCTTTGAACCTGCCGCAATTAAGACATTATCGCCAATGTCAGGGTGACGTTTACCTTTTTCTTTGCCAGTACCGCCAAGTGTGACACCTTGATAAATTGTAACGTTATCGCCAATCGTACAAGTTTCACCAATGACCACACCCATGCCGTGATCGATAAATAAACGTTTGCCGATTTTAGCACCTGGATGAATTTCAATACCAGTGAAAAAGCGTGATATTTGCGAAATAATACGTGCAGCCACGTAGTGCTTTTTATTATAAAGTTTATGTGCAAGCAAGTGATTCCATACTGCATGCAATCCTGCATACGTTGTTACTACCTCAAATGATGTCTTAGCTGCAGGATCTTGTTCGAATACCATTTTTATATCGTCTCTCATTCTTTTAAACAAGTTATTCCCCTCCTATTTATAACGAAAGCACCTCTAACAACTTAATGTCAGAGGTGCTTCGCACGGTTCCACTCTTCTTCAGCATACAAAAAAACTATTTTTATATACTCTCTCAAATCCCGTATTTATCATTGTCTGAACCAAGGTGCATTCAATAATGTTCAAGATGTGCTCGCAGCAACCGCACACTCTCTGGACTTGAACCATTATCTACTAATCCTTAGTAGTAATTACTTTTAATAATAGGTGGTTTATGCTGAAAATTCAAGCAAGGTTACCCACTAAAATTATAGATATTTTTTCAAACGTTTTAATACCTTTTCTTTACCTAATACTTCCATTGTATTCGGTAATTCCGGTCCATGCATTTCGCCTGTTACCGCAACACGAATCGGCATAAATAATTGTTTACCTTTGATACCTGTTTCTTTTTGTACAGCTTTAATTGTTTTCTTAATTTCAGCCGCTTCAAATGGCTCTAATTCTTCTAGTTTGCCATATAAGTGTTCCATCAATTCAGGTACTTGTTCCCCATTGATAACTTCTTGTTCTTCTTCATTTAATGCAACTTCATCTCTGAAGAAGATTTCAGAAAGCGGTACGATTTCACCGGCATAACTCATTTCTTTTTGGTATAAACCAATTAACTTGCGACCCCAATCTAAATCTTCTTCTGAAGGTGATTCTGGAATCAACCCTGCATTGATTAAGTGAGGTAATGCTAATTCAAAGACAGTTTCTGAGTCTTTTTGTTTCATATATTGGTTGTTTACCCAAGCTAGTTTTTTCTTATCGAAGAATGCTGGTGATTTTTGTAAACGATTTTCATCGAATAATTTAATGAATTCTTCTTTAGAGAAGATTTCTTCTTCACCTTCTGGTGACCAACCAAGTAATGTGATGAAGTTGAACAATGCTTCTGGCAAGTAACCTAAGTCACGGTATTGCTCGATGAATTGTAAGATTTGGCCATCACGTTTACTTAATTTTTTACGTTGTTCGTTGACGATCAATGAAATATGGCCGAAACGTGGAGGTTCCCAACCGAATGCTTCATAAATCATTAATTGTTTTGGTGTATTTGATACATGGTCATCACCACGGATAACATCTGAGATTTCCATATAATGGTCATCTGCAGCTACCGCAAAGTTATAAGTCGGTACACCGTCTTTTTTCACAATAACCCAGTCGCCGATGTTATCAGATTCGAATGACACTTCACCTTTAACCATGTCATCAAATTTATATACTTTGCCTTTAGGCACACGGAAACGAATTGAAGGTTTGCGTCCTTCTGCTTCAAACGCTTCTTGTTCTTCTTTTGTTAAATGTGCGTGTTTACCACCATAACGAGGTGTTTCACCACGTGCGATTTGACCTTCACGTTCTGCTTCTAATTCTTCTTCAGTCATGTAACATTTATACGCTTTATCTTCTGCTAATAATTGTTCTACTAAAGGATCATAGAATTTACCACGTTCAGATTGACGATACGGACCATAACCTCCGTCTTTATCTACAGATTCATCCCAATCAAGACCTAACCATTTCAGGTTGCTGAATTGAGAAGATTCGCCGTCTTCTAAGTTACGTTTCTTATCCGTATCCTCAATACGTACGACAAAGTCCCCATCATAGTGTTTAGCAAATAAATAGTTGAATAGTGCTGTTCTAGCGTTTCCGATATGCAAATAACCAGTCGGACTTGGTGCATATCTGACTCTTACGCGTTCACTCATTATTTCGTTCACTCCTGTATTTTTAGATTATTGATTAAAGAAAGTTCGAGAACTCAACTATCTCTAATAATTCAGAGACAGTGATACTTCAGAATGTGCTTGATTATTCATGATAAACCAAGGTCAAAAGCAGTGATAAGACCTATCTGTTTGACTGACATAAATAGCCAGGCAGTTCTGTACCCATTCTTACTTATTGTAGCATTACAAGCCTTATTTGGTAAGCCCATTTGCTTACACGAATCAACTCTGTTTACCCTTCTGTTCCATGTGAAACAAGGGATGCTCACTGTTGAATTAATTTCGCAAAGACAATTCGTCCAGATGATGTTTGTAAAATACTAGTAATTTCAATTTTGACATGTTGGCCAACTAAGGTTTTCGCATCATCAATGACTACCATAGTGCCATCTTCTAAATAGCCGACACCTTGTCCAGGTTCTTTACCCATCTTAGTTATTAATAAATTCATATGGTCGCCTTGGCGCACAGCTGGTTTTACCGCTTCAGACAAATCATTCACATTCAACACTTTAATACCTTGTACACGTGAAATCTTATTCAAGTTGAAATCGGTCGTAATTAAATCAGCTTTATATTTATGCGCAAGTTTAATCAATAGCGCATCGATATGATTATAAGACTTCTGCGGATGGACAATGCGAGAAGGATGGTCTGCATCATGAATTTGGTTTAAAATATCCAAGCCGCGTTGTCCTTTTTCTCTTTTCACACTATCTGTCGAGTCTGCGACCACTTGCAGTTCATTGATTACACCTTGTGGAATCAAAATCTCTCCATCTAGAAAGCCGCATTTGATTATCTCTAAAATCCGACCGTCAATGACTGCGCTCGTATCTAAAATTTTAGGGTTCGCACGTAAAGCATTCGTTGAGGCAGAACGTGCCATTTTCTCTGGTAATAAAGCCAACATCTCATCACGTTTCTTCAAACCAAATTGAAAACCTAAATAACTTAAGAATACTGTAATGATAATAGGAAGAACATGAAGGAATAAAGATGATCCGATAATATTTAAAATAAATGCGATCATTACAGAAATAAAAAGTCCCATAATCAAACCTATGGCTGCAAAGAGGATTTCAATTGCGCTGTGTCGCATAATAAAACCTTCTAATTTACGCAAAGCTCTGGTGATTTTAGGAATCAACAAACCAAATAAAACAAAGAATATAATCATACCAATGATGCCAGCAATATATTTATTAGTCAGCCATACATAAGTATGTGCAAAACCTGTATCGCGCGCAATATCAGGTATGATTAATATCCCCAAACTGATACCTAAAATCATATAACTGATGATGACAATGGTCTTTACAATATTCATCTGATAGCCTCCTTTCTCTCTGTGGTATCAGCTTTTCATCAATGCAAAGTTCAGTGCTTCATGCACACTGGTTACACCGACAACTTGAATATTATCTGGGAAGTCCCAACCTCCTATATTGGTTTTAGGAATAATCACACGTTTGAAACCTAATTTCGCTGCTTCTTGAACACGTTGTTCAATACGTGAGACACGTCGTACTTCTCCTGTCAGACCTACTTCACCGACGAAACAATCCATGCCGTTGATAGGTTGGTCTTTAAAACTAGAAGCAACCGCTGCGATAATTGCTAAATCAACAGCTGGTTCTGTTAAACGCACGCCGCCTGCAACTTTGACATAAGCATCTTGTTGTTGCAGCAAGTAACTTTCTTTCTTCTCTAACACTGCCATTAATAAATTTAAACGGTTATGATCGATACCAGTCGCCATACGTCTTGGGTTATTAAATGTTGTCGGTGTCACTAATGCTTGCACTTCAATTAATAAAGGACGTGTACCTTCCATTGTCGGAACAATTGTAGAGCCAGCTACATTCGTTGAACGTTCTTCTAAGAACATCTCTGAAGGGTTCTTAACTCCTTTCAAACCGCTATGTTTCATTTCGAAGATTCCCATTTCATTCGTTGAACCGAAACGGTTCTTCACTGCACGCAGAATTCTATATGCATGATGTTCGTCCCCTTCGAAATATAGTACCGTATCTACCATATGTTCTAATAAACGTGGACCTGCAATTTGTCCTTCTTTCGTCACATGACCGACGATAAAGGTTGCGATATTCATTTGTTTCGCAATCCCCATCAGAATTTGCGTACTTTCTCGTACTTGTGAGACAGAACCAGGCGCTGAACTGATTTCCGGATGATACACTGTTTGAATCGAGTCTACCACCACTAAGTCTGGTTGTGTTTGTTTAACAGCTTCTTTAATAACTTCTAAATCTGTTTCCGCAAACACGTTTAATTGACTTGAATCTTCTTCTAAACGATCTGCTCGCAATTTCGTTTGATTCAGTGATTCCTCACCTGTAATATAAAGTACTTTTTTATTTTGAGATAACGCAGAACAAATTTGAAGTAATAATGTCGATTTACCAATACCAGGGTCCCCACCGATTAACACAAGCGAACCTTGGACAATACCGCCACCTAAGACACGATCAAATTCTCTCGAACTTGTATGGATACGCGGTGTAGATTCATGTTGGACATCATTTAACTTTGTTACTTTAGCTGTTTGTTCTCTTGTACGCATCCCTCTACCACTTGGAGCTTCTTTTTGCGTCATAACTTCTTCCATTTGGTTCCAAGCACCACAATTCGGACATTTCCCCATCCATTTCGGTGATTGATAACCACATGCCATACATTCAAATGTCACTTTCTTTTTTGCCAAATTTACACCACCTATTTTTTCGTGAAAAACATATCTATTTTACACCTTCTAGGGTTTAAAAGCTATCATTGATTCTTTCTTATTCTAAACCTGAAAACACATTTCATACAATCATCTGACTCTCATCTTTAACCACATCATACCAAATTTCTTTAAAACTACATATTATATTCTCTTTAAACTATCAAAATTACAACATATAAAAAGACTCCTTTTAAACAGCCATGTTATAAATACTGCTTAAAAAGGAGTCTTGATCTATTTATCTGGTTTAACCATTACGTTTATTACGCTTTTGTTTTTGTTTCTTCAGTTTCTTTTGTTTGGCGATCATTGATTTTGTATTCAAATTTGTCGCCATTGTGATCCACAACTACGTCTTTACCTTCTAATTGGTTACCGTCTAGGATTAACTCACTTAAGTTATCCTCAACTGTTTTTTGAATTGCTCTGATAAGTGGACGTGCACCATATTGAGGATCGTAACCTTCTTCTGCGATTTTTTCTTTCGCAGCTTCTGTCACTTCGATATTAATATCTTGTTCAGATAGACGATCAGTAAGGTTGCTGACCATTTTTGTTACGATTTCTTTCAATTCAGCTTTATCCAATTTGTGGAAGACAATAATATCATCAACACGGTTTAAGAATTCAGGACGGAATGCATTTTTCAATTCTTTCATCATTGTACTGCGAATTGTTTCGTAATCTGCACCTTCGTCGCTGCCGCCGCCGAAACCAGCAAAGCGTTGATCTTGTAATTCTTGTGCACCGACGTTTGAAGTCATGATAATGACTGTGTTACGGAAGTCTACACGACGACCTTTTGTATCAGTTAAGAAACCATCATCTAAGACTTGCAACATAATGTTGAAGACATCAGGATGTGCTTTTTCTACTTCGTCGAATAGAATAACTGAGTAAGGTTTACGTCTTACTTTTTCAGTCAATTGACCACCGTCATCATGACCTACATAGCCTGGAGGCGCTCCGACTAAACGGCTCACTGCGTGTTTTTCCATGAACTCACTCATGTCTACACGAATCATCGCATCTTCATCGCCGAACATTGATTCAGCTAATGCGCGTGCTAATTCTGTTTTACCTACACCTGTTGGTCCTAAGAAGATAAAGCTTCCGATTGGACGTTTAGGATCTTTCAAGCCTGCACGTGCACGGCGTACTGCTTTACTGATAGATGTCACAGCATCTTTTTGACCGATGACACGTTTATGCAATGTGTCTTCTAAGTTCAACAGACGTTCTGATTCTGTTTCATTTAAGCGTGTTAATGGAATACCAGTCCAGCCTGCAATCACTTCAGCAATATCATTTTCTGTTAATGATGTGTTTGCGCCGCCTTGTTTGTTTTTCCATTCATTTTTCGCTTCTTCATATTGTTTTTCTAATTTTGTTTGTTTATCACGAAGGTTTGCAGCATTTTCGAACTCTTGTGAATGTACAGCTGCATCTTTTTCGTTTTTCACTTTTTCGATTTCTTGTTCAATTTCTTTTAAGTTTGAAGGAGTCGTATGACTTTTCAATCTTACTTTTGAACTTGCTTCATCGATTAAGTCGATTGCTTTGTCTGGTAAGAAACGATCTGAAACATAACGGTCACTTAAACGTGCTGCTGCTTCAACCGCTTCATCAGAAATGTTGATACGGTGATGCGCTTCATAACGATCACGTAATCCTTTTAGGATTAAGATTGTATCTTCAACTGTCGGTTCATCCACTTGTACAGGTTGGAAACGACGTTCTAAAGCTGCATCTTTTTCAATGTGTTTACGGTATTCATCTAACGTTGTTGCACCGATAGCTTGTAATTCACCACGTGCAAGTGCTGGTTTTAAGATGTTAGATGCGTCAATGGCACCTTCAGCACCGCCTGCACCGATTAATGTGTGCAATTCGTCGATGAATAAGATAACGTTACCTGCTTGATGAATTTCTTCCATAACTTTTTTCAGTCTTTCTTCGAATTCACCACGGTATTTTGTACCGGCAACAACTGTACCCATGTCTAGAGACATCACACGTTTACCTTTTAATGTCTCAGGCACTTCATTATTTACAATAGCTTGTGCTAAGCCTTCAGCAATTGCTGTTTTACCTACACCAGGCTCACCGATTAACACTGGGTTGTTTTTAGTACGACGGCTTAATACTTCGATGACACGTGTGATTTCTTTATCACGGCCGACAACAGGATCTAATGTGCCGTCTTTAGCAATCACTGTTAAGTCACGTGCTAAACCATCAAGTGTCGGTGTGTTGTTAGATTTTGCAGTTTGTGCATTTTTATTGCTCATTTCTGGGCTGCCAAGTGCTTTGACAACTTGAGCACGCGCTTTAGTGATATTTAAATCCAAGTTTGCGAATACACGTGCAGCTACACCTTCGTTTTCACGGATTAAACCAAGTAAAATGTGTTCTGTACCTACGAAATTATGGTGTAATTTACGTGCTTCATCCATTGAAAGTTCAATCACTTTTTTCGCTCTCGGTGTATAGTGCAATGTGCCGATGTGTTCTTGACCTTGACCAATTAATTTTTCTACTTCTGTAACAACAAGGTCTTCTGTGATACCGAAACTTTCTAATACTTTTGCGGCAATACCTTCTGGTTCTTTCATTAAACCAAGCAATAAGTGTTCAGTTCCGATATTTGAGTGATTCAAACGAATCGCTTCTTCTTGTGCATGTGCTAAGACACGTTGTGCACGTTCTGTTAATCTACCGAATAACATAGCAAAACCTCCTATTTTATATGTTCTCTAATAATATTTGCTCTTTGTTCTTTAATTGAAATTTGTTGTGCTTCGTCAATCAAGAATGGGGATTGAATCGCTACCATCATTTGATTGAAGTTGAATTCTGGTAAATCAATATAACCTAAATCAATACCTAACTTGACCTCACTGAGTCTCGTCGATGCTTCTTCCATAGACATTATGCGACTGTAGCGCAATAAACCAAGTGAGCGATAAATGCGATCTTGCATCTCAACTAAGTTATGATAATCCAGTTGTTTGCGAATCTGCATTTCCTCCGCAATAATTTGTTGGACGATTTCAGTTAACGTTTCAATAATTTGTTCCTCAGTTCTTCCCAAGGTTAATTGGTTTGAAACTTGATAGATGTGACCATAAACTTGAGAACCTTCTCCGAAAATACCGCGAATCGTAAAGCCGAAACGGTTAATAGTTTGAGCAATGCGATTCATACGCTTCATGATAGAAAGTCCTGGAAGGTGCAGCATCACGCTTGCACGCATTCCTGTACCAATATTCGTTGGACACGTTGTTAAATAACCTAAATCTTCATCAAAACTGATATCAAGTGCTCTATCTAATTGGTCATCTATTTCTGAAGCTTCTTGATAAAGTGCTTCTAAATCCATATCTGAACTCATGGTTTGAATTCTAATATGATCCTCTTCATTTACCATTATGCTTAATGATTCATCATCATTCAACAATACCGCTGAAGCCGGCTGTTCAATCAGTTCTTTACTGATCAGATGCTTCGCTACTAATTTTAATTTATCTGTATGCGTGATGGTCTGCATATTTAATACTTTTAAATCAGGCAGTGCATCTTGGACTTCATTAATGACTTTTTGTCCTTCTACATCTGAAGTAAACATTAAGGGATGAACATGATTGTTCAAGTTTTTCGCAAGTCGTATACGTGAAGACATCACGACAGGCGTTGTTTCATTCTGCTGCATCCAACTACTCATGTACATTGAATGTTCGCTCATGTGTTATCCCTCGCTTTCTTCTTGTAGTGCTTTAATTTCATCACGAACGACAGCCGCTTCTTCAAACGCTTGTTGTTCTATTAATTCTTGTAAATATTTATTTTTAGCTTCTATTTTTTTCTTTAATGCGAGTTTGTGCTGAGAGGAGACAGGCGTTTTACCGACATGTTCAAATTGTCCGCCTTGCACACGTCTGACAATATCTACAATATCCTCTTTAAAGGTAGTGTAACATTGTGCACACCCAAACTTCCCTTTATACGCAATATCTTTCATTGTCATATGGCAAGTAGGACACTTCTTCTCTTCTCTGACGCTTAAGTCTTCTAATTGAATACCATGCTTAGACGCCAAATGTTGAAGTATTTGTTTTATAACAAAAGAGCCTTCCATGTCATCTTGATTGTTCTGCCATGTAGGTTCCTCTTCATTACTTTGTGCTTTAATTCTATTGTGTTCTTGTGACTTAAGTGCGTTTGTTTTTGTTCCATGTGCAAATGTGTCAGCCATGTGCAGCCTCCTAACTATTAATAGTAATTAATGACCGGCAATAGCTGTTTCAATATGTTTGCGCGGACAATGTCCCTTGCAGCAACATCCATTCTTAACGTATCTCTATCTACCACTGCAAGCATCATTTTCGCTTCGCGTAATGTTATATATTGATTATCAAGCAATCCTTCGATCACATAATGTGCTTGTTGTTGAGAGATTGAATCGCCGATGATTTGTAAGAGGTGATCAATATAACCTTTCGTATCCTTGGTTTCAACCTTAGTGATTCGGATATAACCTCCACCACCGCGTTTACTTTCGATTTCATAACCGTGTTCATTGGTGAATCTTGTCTTAATTACATAATTAAGTTGAGAAGGCACACAGTCAAAACGTTGAGCAATATTCGCTCGTTGTATCTCAACAACATCTTTATTTGATTCTTCAAATAAATGCTTAATGTACTGTTCTATGATGTCGGACATATTATGCATGGATATCACCCCTTTTTTGACCTTCTTTGACTATATTATATGACCAACTTTGACCTTTTTCAACCAATATGATTTAAAAAATTTGCGACATCGTCAAAAATAGGATGTTCGAAAGCGCTTTTTTCCTGTATGATATTGGATGAAATAAAAAATAAAAGGATGAGAAATAACATGCATATACTTATTGCTTTAATAGGGATTGTCTTCTTCTTAGCCCTCGCACTTGTTGTTAGTTCTGACAAGAAAAACGTTAAGTGGCATTACGTTGGTATCTTGCTTGTGATTCAATTTATCTTCGCGTTTGTTCTCTTAAAAACAAATGCAGGAATCACAGTCATCGGCGGTATTGCGAAAGGCTTCGCCTATCTGTTATCAAAAGCTGCAGAAGGAGTTAACTTTGTATTTGGAGGCTTTAAATACGTCAATCCAGATCAACCGCCATTCTTCTTCAACGTATTATTACCGATTGTCTTCATTTCAGCAATTATCGGTATCTTACAATACACTAAGATTTTACCAATGATTATTAATGGTTTAGGTTTTTTGATCTCTAAAATCAACGGCATGGGTCGTTTAGAATCATATAACGCAGTTGCAGCTGCTATTTTAGGACAATCAGAAGTATTCATTTCATTGAAGAAACAATTACCATACATTCCGAAGCACCGTTTATATACATTAACTGCTTCAGCAATGTCGACAGTATCCGCTTCAATTATCGGTGCTTACTTCACACTGTTAGACCCTAAATATGTCGTAACAGCAATTGTATTAAACTTATTCGGCGGATTTATTATCGCATCAATTATCAATCCATATACAGTTGATGAAAAAGACGATAAATTATTAGTAGAAGAAACAGGTCAAAAACAATCTTTCTTCGAAATGTTAGGTGAATACATTTTAGACGGATTTAAAGTTGCGGTTATTGTAGGGGCAATGTTAATTGGTTATATCGCAATTATTGCTTTACTTAATGGCCTTGTCAGCGGTATCTTTACAGCTGTATCAGGCGGTTCAATTAAATGGGACTTCCAAACATTAATCGGATTTGTCTTTGCGCCATTCGCATTCCTAACAGGTATTCCTTGGGATGACGCAGTTAAAGCAGGTTCATTAATGGCTACAAAATTATTATCAAACGAATTCGTTGCGATGTTAGACTTAGGTAAAATGCATGGTTTATCAGAACGTGCAATCGGTATTACTTCTGTCTTCTTAGTATCATTCGCAAACTTCAGTTCTATCGGTATCATTTCTGGTGCCATCAAATCATTAAATGATGAAAAAGGTGACTTGGTTGCACGTTTCGGACTTAAATTACTATTCGGTGCAACACTTGTATCATTCATCTCTGCAGCTATCGCAGGTCTATTCATGTAAATCATATTTAAACGGCTTCCTCAATCAGGGAGTCGTTTTTTCATATTGCATTCCAAACCACTTTCGTGTAAAGTAACACTTAATTATGGAGGTGTCATAATGAATATCGATGAATTTTGGGACAAATTCATAACTGAATATCCTATTTATCAAGACGCTTCTTATACCGCCTGGCAATTCGGTGTCGATGCTACAGACTTAGCTGAGTTAGTCTCACAAGGTATCAAAACTGCGACAACCAGCGGTTTAGCTTTCTACATTGAGGAAGAAGGGCCTCTACCAAAAGTCAACGATTTGAGTATCGTTCTAGATGCGCAAGATCATCCTGTTTTTATTATTAAAAATACTAAAGTATATCAAGTCCCTTTCTGTGAAGTATCAGAAAAACACGCATATAAAGAAGGAGAAGGTTCTCGAACCTTAACATATTGGAGAAACGTCCATCGCGACTTTTTCATACCTGAATACGCAAGCATTAATCAAACTTTTAATGAAGATCAAATCATGGTCTGTGAAGAATTTGAATGTCTATTTACTAAATAAATAAAGCAGGTGAAATTATGGACTTAAATAAGATACAAATCAGTAAGTTTCAAGCATCAGATACACAAGCGGTTGTGGATTTAATATGTCATACACTCAGAACTACCAACATCAAAGACGAACCGAAAGAAGATATTGAAAGTTACGTAACAGAAACCACGCCTGAAAGCATTCAACATAAAGCAGAGCATATCAACTTCTATGTCTTTAAATTAAACAATCAATTAATCGGTACAGGTGCGATTGGTCCTTACTATGGCAGTGAAACAGAATCATGCTTCTTTTCTATTTTTGTTTCTCCTGATTATCAAAAATTAGGTATAGGTAAACTGATTATGGATACTTTAGAAGATGACTATTATTATCATCGCGCAAAACGTCTCATTATCCCTGCTTCAATAACCGCAGTACAATTTTATCGAAAGCGCGGCTATGATTATATTAACCAAAACAGCACACCTGACCATGAAGGATTAATATACTTAGAAAAATTTCCAGACTAAAAAAACGAGCAACCGTTATGGCTGCTCGTTTTTTGAATGATTATACATTCGCTTTTTTACTTTCAGCAACAATATGTTCGATGAAGTACTGTGTTACTCGATAATCATCTGTTAATTCCGGGTGGAAAGAAACACCTAAATAATTACCTTCTTTAACGGCAACAATTTTGTCGCCGACTGTACTTAATACTTCTACATTGTCACTGTTTACTTTTTCAATATGCGGTGCTCTGATGAAGACCGCTTCAATATCCTCTGCGATACCTTTAATATCTAATTCAGACTCAAAGCTGTCCACTTGTCGCCCAAACGAATTACGTTCTACAGTGATATCTAATTTCTTCAAATACCCTTCTTCACCGACGATGTCTTGTGCTAAGACAATCAATCCGGCACATGTACCGAACATCGGTAAATCTGAGTTGACTAAAGCTTCTTTAAATCCATACAGATTCATCAAACGACGTAATGTCGTTGATTCACCGCCTGGTAAAATTAAACCGTCGATTTCTTCTAATTGTTCAACACGTTTGATTGCGATACCTTCGTGGCCGCTGAGCTCAATGTGGCACAAATGTTCACGTACTGCGCCTTGTAGTGCGAGGACTCCGATTTTCATCTTACCAGCCACGCTCTTGCATACGTTCTTCTAATGAAAGTTGATTTACATCTAAGCCTCTCATTGCTTCACCAAGCTCTTGAGCTAATTTACCGATTAATTCGTAATCAGTGTAGTGTGTTGTTGCTTGAACAATTGCTTTTGCGAATTTTTCAGGGTCTTCTGATTTAAAGATACCTGAACCTACGAATACACCGTCAGCACCTAATTGCATCATTAACGCTGCGTCTTGAGGTGTCGCAACACCGCCTGCCGCAAAGTTAACTACTGGTAAACGACCATTGTCTTTAATTGATTTTAAGACTTCGTATGGTGCACCGATTTCTTTTGCGAATGTCATGATTTCATCATCTGGCATAACTGTTAATTTAGCCACTTCTGAATTCACTTGACGCATATGACGTACTGCTTCAACGATGTTACCAGTACCTGGTTCACCTTTCGTACGTAACATTGCTGCACCTTCACCGATACGACGTGCTGCTTCGCCTAAGTTACGGCAACCGCATACGAATGGTACAGTGTAGTCGCTTTTTAATAAATGATACTCTTCATCAGCAGGTGTTAATACTTCTGATTCATCGATGTAGTCTACACCCATTGCTTCTAACACACGTGCTTCTGTAATATGTCCGATACGGCATTTAGCCATAACTGGAATTGAAACAGCATCCATTACTTCTTGAACAATTTTAGGATTACATGCACGCGCAACACCACCAGCTGCTCTGATATCTGATGGTACACGTTCAAGCGCCATAACTGCTACTGCGCCTGCTTCTTCTGCAATTTTAGCTTGTTCTGCATTGACAACGTCCATGATTACGCCGCCTTTTTGCATTTCAGCCATTCCACGTTTTACTCGATCTGAGCCTACAATTTTAGACATTCTAAATACCCCTTTTCTCATTGATTAAATCCAGTGTAAAGGATAAACTGATAGTGTTAAAGGACCAATTTCGATAAATATTAGGAGGCCAGTTGAATGAAACAACCTTTATATATGCAGCTTTATCAAAAGTTGAAGGAACAAATCATTGAAGGCCAGTATCAATCTGGTGACCGTTTCCCTTCTAAACGCCGACTTGCTGAACATCATTCACTCAGTAATACAACAATTGAACATGCATACCAATACTTACTAGATGAAGGTTATATCTATTCAAAGCCGCGGTCAGGCTATTATGTATCAGATATTGAATCACTGCCAGTAGTCACAAAAGAATCTCCAACTGCAGTGATTCAACAAACTCAAAAAGAAACAACTACACGTTATCGCTTTGATTTGGCACGTATTGATACAGAACACTTTCCGTGGCAACAATTTCGTAAGTACGCGCGTGATGTCTTTGATGAATCTATGCCAGATATTTTACAGCCTGGAGATCAACAAGGTGAATTCAGATTAAGACAAGCCATTGCACATTATCTCTTTAATAGTCGCGGTGTGAATTGTCATCCCGAACAAATCATTATCGGTTCATCCACTGAACAGTTAATCAACCAAGTAACGGATATACTCACTGACCGTTCTTACATCATTGAATATCCAAGCTATCCACCTATTAAGCAAGTGTTGGATAAAAAAGAATTAGCTTATAAACAAGTCCCTGTTACTAAAAAAGGAATTGAGATGTCACAAGTTTTCAATTCCAATCGCCAAGTGGTATATGTGACACCCTCGCATCAATTCCCGACTGGCTATGTGATGAACTTAAAGACCCGTACACAACTCATCAACTGGGCCCAACAACATAAAGACCGTTTCATTATCGAGGATGATTATGATTCAGAGTTCCGCTATTTCAGTAAACCGATTCCTGCACTTCAAAGTTTAGATAAGACAGGAAAGGTTATTTATATCAGTACCTTTTCTAAATCATTATTCCCAAGTTGCCGTATTGCGTTTATGGTGCTGCCTAAAGCACTGATGAAAAATTATCACGATTTACCTAACAAAGAAGGTAATACAGTCCCTGCCCCAATGCAGTATACAGTGGCGCAATTTATGGAAAACGGTTCATTTGATCGCCATTTGAATAAAATGCGTAAAGTTTATCGCCATAAACTGACTTATATCTTAGAAGCTTTAAAGCCCTATCAAAATCAACTCATGATTGAAGGTGCCACAACCGGCATGCATTTTACATTAACAGTTCAAAACGGCATGCATTTAGATGAGGTGTTACAACGTGCGAAACAAAATCATGTCAAACTCATCCCATTAATCAATTATATGAAGAAAGAGAATTATGATGTTACAGCACCGAAATTTATCATCGGGTTCGGGGGGATCCCAGATAATGAATTAGAAGCACATACTAGTGTATTGATTCAAACACTGACAAAATGACTTAAAGGAGAAAAACAATATGTCTGACGTTCAATTAGTCCCATATGATTCTAAATATGATCAAGATCTTGAGAAGTTTACAATTGCTGAAGCAGAAAGTGCTTTTGCGCTCTTACCCTTTGCGGCTCTTGAAGATTTAGCACCTGGAGAATATCCTGTCGTTGTTTTACATCAACAACATCCAGTTGGCTTTATGAGGCTGAATCAAAATGATGAAGGTGCATCCTTAGCACAAAATTCAAATGCTGTCTTAGTAAAATCTTTCTCTATTACGGAACGTATGCAAGGCCAAGGTCTAGCACAAGCAGCTTTGGCACAATTACCTGACTATGTGCGTACTCATTTTCCAAATACTGATGAAATCGTACTTTCAGTTAATTTTAAAAATCCTAAAGCCATTCATGTCTATCAAAAACTTGGCTATATCGATACTAAACGTATATTAGAAGGTCCAGCTGGTCCGCAACATGTGATGTCTTATCAATTTTAAATATGTCACCTTTTTATAAAACATCATATAGTGCATTGACGCTATTTAAAGGTTCACGTATAATCGAGTCCATATTTGCGAATTTTCGGAGGTGTCATTTTGAAGAAATATCCTATTGCGATATGGATGCTTGCGATCGGCGCATTTGCGATTGGAATGACAGAATTTGTCATCATGGGCTTACTACCCAATATCGCACGTGATTTCCATGTGACGGTCAGTCAAGCTGGTCAATTAATTACAGGCTATGCCTTAGGTGTCGCAATTGGCGGACCTATTTTGGTTATGATAACCATCAAACTTAATCGAAAATATTTATTAATGCTTTTAATGGCTATTTTCATTATTGGTAACTTAGCTTCATCATTCAGCACAAGTTACGGCTTCATGATGACAGCTAGAATTATCACTTCACTTGCGCATGGTTCTTTCTTTGGAATCGGATCTATTTTAGCCGCAAGTATGGTACAACCGCAATATCGCGCAAGTGCCATGGCGTTGATGTTCATGGGACTATCTTTAAGTAATATTTTAGGTGTACCTTTTGGAACATTAATCGGTCAACAATTCGGATGGGCGATGACTTTTGTGATTATAGCTATTATCGGAATATTAGCGTTGATTGGTATTATGATTTTTGTTCCTAATCAAAAAGAGCGTCAAGCTTCATCTGTATTAGACGAATTGAAAATCTTAAAAGAAAAGCGTTTATGGTTAACGCTCGCAGTAACCCTGTTTGGTTTCAGCAGTGTCTTTGCGTATTTTACTTACATTTCATCAGTATTAATAGATGTCACACATATTAAAGAAAATCTCATTTCCTTTATGTTGATTATCTTTGGTGTGGGTGTCACGCTAGGTAACTTAATCGGTGGTAAACTTGCGGATTGGAATTTGAATAAGGCGTTACAATTAATTTTTACAATCTTCATCCTCTATTTCGGAATTCTGTATTTCATGCAGTTCAATGGACTTGTAATGGTACTTGGCGTCTTTTTATTTGGAGTTATCGGATTTAGTATGAGTCCCTCTCTTCAATATAAGAGCACATTGATTTCACAAGATGCGCCTACGTTAGCCAGTACATTGAATCAATCTGCCTTCAACTTAGGCAATGCGTTAGGTGCGTTTGTAGGTGGTTTAGTTATCACACACTTACCTGTAGCCTCATTAAGTTTAATTGCACCTTTGCTTACACTAATCGGTTTGATGTTCTTATTAATATCTATTTATGTCGAAAAACAACATTCATCTATTACTTCATAAACATAATCGCCCACTCTGTGTACCATTAAATACAGAGCGGGCGATTTATTTATTCATCCCATTATATAGGCATAAAAAAAAGAGACCCTTTACAGGATCTCGTGTTTG